>NZ_JAKMTQ010000010.1:0-63150 GCF_025773245.1 Campylobacter sp. CNRCH_2007_0968H
AATTACACTATCTAAACATTCTTTTAGATATTTTTCTACATTGTATATGGGGATTACTACGCCTACTTTTTTCATACTTTATCTCCAAGTTGTTTTTTCATTTTTTATAGTTTCAAGATAAAACATTAAATTATTTAAAAAAACTTTTTACTTTTTGCCAAATTTTCCAAAGATCATAAGGAATTCGTGTTTCTATATATGGTGTAATAATAGGTAATTTTTCTTTTAAATTCAAAGGGTCTTTTTTAAATTTTTTAATCATTAAAGCCTTTTTTACATAAAAAGACAAAAATGTCTCTTTTATAGCCAATGCATTTTCACTCTTTTGCTCTTTAAAAAATTCTATCATTTCTAAAGCTGTTATCACTCTACTTGCTGCTTTTAGATAGTTTTTTGCTTCTTTGGCATTTTCCCCAAAAGCTTCATATAAATCTTTAAAATATTCTGACACATTTTCCTTTGTAATTTTTTTATCATGATTTGATATGCTATTGGATCTTAAAATACAAATATATAATGGTTTAGGTAAAATACAAATAGACTTGGCGCAAGCAAACAAAACCATACCAAAATGTATATCTTCATTAATAATATAATTAATAAACTTTAATTTTATAGATCTTAAAAAGTCAAAATCTATCATCCCCATAACACCAAAAGAAATATCTCTCATACCAACCTCTTCTGCTCTTTGTGCATATTCTTTTGGACTAATAATACATTCATCATTGTAAGAAAATTTTTGAAATCTCGTTTTTTTTCCCTTATCTTTAATTCCATCTTCATAAACACATTTATAATCAAATAGCAATACATCTACATTTTGCATTCTCACAACGCATTCTTCTATGCAGTTTAACTCCCAATAATTATCAGAATCTAAAAAAATAATATAATCAATCTTTGGAATTTCTAGCCTATCGTTCGCTAAAGCATTTTCGTACTTATAAATTTTATAAATATTTTGTGGATTATTGCCAACAATCTTAAAAATATTTAATTCATTTTCTTTTTCAATATATTGTATTTCATATTCACCATAAAAAAATTCTATACCTACATTTCTAGCACTACTTAAACCACCATTTTTTTTATCAAAAAGAGTGATTCTTTTATCTTTTAAAGTGTATTCTTTTGCAATATTGAGTGAGTTTTCATCTGTACTACCATCATTTACGAGTATGATTTCTAAGTTAGTATAAGTTTGATTGATTACACTATCTAAACATTCTTTTAGATATTTTTCTACATTGTATATGGGGATTACTATGCCTACTTTTTTCATACTTTATCTCCAAGTTATTTTTTTATTTTTTATAGTTTCAAGATAAATTTGATGATTGATTTCAAGCATATTTTTGCTATTTTCTTCATGGTAGATATGATAAGCCAGAGCATTAAATTTAAGCCTTTTAAACACTCCCTCATTAAATAAAAATCTAGCTACAAACTCGCTATCTTCCCTACCCCAGCCTATAAATTTTTCATTAAATCCCTCAATGGCTTCAAAATCACTTTTATAAAAGCTCATATTGCAGCCTCTTATACCTTTAATAAGTTGTGATTTTTTAAAAAATTTCTTAGCTAGTTTTGAAAATTTATATATACATTTAGCTAAAAAAATATTTCTTTGATTTTTAAAACCCTTTTTATTAAAAGCCAAACTAAAATCATTTTTGCTTAAAAGTTCTTTGCTTTCTTTTTCATTTAAAATCACCCTAGAACCTTGCAAAAATACTTTTTTTTGTGCAAATTTCAAATGATCAGCTACAAAACTTTTTTCTAAAACCATATCTCCATCTATAACGATTATATATTCGCTTTTAGAAGCTTTAATAGCTTTGTTTCTAATCTCACTTAGTCTAAATCCCTCATCTTCTTGCCAAATATGCTCTAATTTACAAGGAAAATCTTTTTGATAAGCTTGTATAAGCTTGACTGTATCTTCCCTGCTTCCATCATCAGCTATTAAAACCTCATCTGGTAAAGGCTCTAAGTTTTTAACGCTATCAAGCACCAAAGCGAGCCTTTCTTTTTGATTATAGGTTGTAATGATCAAAGCACAAGTTTTTGGCTTTTGTTTTTTTAACTCATACAATTTCATATATTTAAAAAAGGCCCCAAGACCATTGCAAGTACTTATGATAAAGCCTTTATAGCCATAAAAAATCCCTTTTTTCAAAACATAATTTCTAAAAAACGTCCAAATTCCTCTTAGCAATGCCTTGCAAACACTACTTTCTCTGTGTAAATTTTGCAAAGCCCAAAGCTTAGAGTATTTTTGAAGCTTATCTAGCAAACTATCGATATCATCAAACGCAAAATGTCTCAAACCATTTTGCAACTTAATCTTTTTACTATCTTCATATAAAATCAAACTCTCATGCACTAAATTTTCATTAAAATTAGTATGGGTTTTATTAAACACCCGCATTACATGATCGGGCCACCACCCACAAGCTTTAATCCACTCTCCATTATATAAATTTTCTCTTGGTAAGGCTATAATATCTTCTTTATTAGGCTCAATTTGCCCTAATTCTTGTAAAAATTCTTTCTTAGCAAGCTCATCTGCGTCAATATTAAAAATCCAATCATTGCTAGCATAACTTATGGCTAAATTTTTCAAAGGTCCAAAACCTATAAATTTATGCTGATAAATCTTGATATTTTTATAACTTTTACTAAACTCATAAGCAATTTTTAAAGTATCATCATTGCTATCATTTTCTATCAAAACTATCTCGCCAAATTCTTGCAAAGATTCCAAGCAAGCTTTTAAAGTTTTTTGAGCATTTTTAACAATCATTATCACACTAATTTGCTTTAAATCCATTTTATGTCCTATAAATATAATTCATGATTGTATCTTTTAAATCTCTTATGAAAGAAAAAATACTCATCAGGTTTAAATTTAATCATCTCTTCACAACACTTTGCTTGATACTTAGTAAGCTCTTCTATACTTGCCTTGCTTGCATCTAAAGCCTTAAAAGTTTTTACAAAAAATTTCTCATCTTTTTGATACACAAAACAAGGTAAAATCATAGCATTTGTTTTTTTAGCAAGTACACTTGCACCTGCTATGAAATTTACTTCTTGGTTAAAATATTGTATTTTTACACTTTCACTATCCACTGCATCTTGATCGGTTAAAATTCCAAGCGATCTACCTTCTTTTAAGGCTTTTAGCATTTTTCTAAGCCCGCCCTTTTTTTCTATAAGCTCTATATTAAATTGCGTGCGATTTTTACTTAAAATTTTATCCATTATCACGCTATCAAGTGCTCTTCCAACTATGGAAATTCCTTGAAATTTAGCTCCAAAAGACAAAGCCAAAAGCTCCCAGTTACCATAATGAGCCGTAGTTACAATCAAGGGTCTTTTACTTTGCATTATATTTAAAATTTGCTCCTCATCATCAAAGCAAATTTTATCGATAATTTCTTCTTTGCTTGCATTTTGATTTTTGATAAAATCAATCCCAAATTTAGCAAAATTTTTATAGATATTAAGACTAGTTTCATCACGCCATTTTTGATCTTTTTCAGGAAAGCAAATTTTTAAGTTTATGTCAATGATTTTGCGGTGTTTGTGATTTAACTTATAAGTGATTAAAGCAACCAAATTTGCAAAAGAATTTAAAAGTTTTACAGGTAAAATCTTCACAAGGGCTTTTAATATATAAAAAAGGCTTAGATATACATAATTTATCATTTTTCTAAAAGCTCACAAGCTAGTTTAAAAATATCTTTTTCATCGATATTTTGTATGCAAAAATCACTTTTATCTATATGTTTTGAATGCAGTATTTTTTTACCTGCATTGATTGTTTTGTTGATATTTGTTTCATAAGTATTTCTTTGGCTAGGAGTAGCACCAAAAATCGTTATAGAAGGCTTGTTTAATGCAAAGGCTAAATGAGTAGGCCCGCTATCATTTCCGATAATTAAATCACTCGTCTTAGTTAAAGCACAAAGCTCACTTAAGCTTAATTTTGGTGCAAGTTCTATTTTCAAATGTTTTAAATTTAAAACTATATCTTTAGCAAAATTAAACTCATTAACATTACCCCAACCAAGCATGATTTTTGCACTAGTAAAATACTCTAAAAGCATTCTGCAAAGTAGTATCAAACGCTCTTTTGGGTAAATTTTATTAGGCATAGATGAGCCTACATGTATGAGTATATTTGGCGCACTTTCACTTAAAGAAAGCCTTTGTTCTAAGCTTTCTTTTAACTCATCATCTACACTAAAACAGCTTTGTTTTAACTCTATGTCACTATGATCAAAATGCTCATTTAATACATAAGCCACCAAAGAAAGATTACGCACGATAATATTTTCTTCATAATTACACGCAAATTTATGCGTATAAAAATTACTCGCAAAGCCCTCTTTGATACTTTCTTGATCAAAACCAAAAGTATTAGCACATAAAAATTTACTCACTAAAGCGGATTTAATCAAACCTTGCAAATCAATCACAACATCATATTTGTTTTGCCTAGCTTCAAAAAGCATAGCAAAAACTTCTTTGAATTTTCTATCTTTTAAAGGCAGGGCATAAACTTCATTGATCATTGGATGATCTTGCAATAATCCTGCAAATCTTGCATCTACAAACCAATCAATACTCGCCTTAGGATAATGCTTTTTAATAAATTGCAAAACAATCACCGCATGGATGATATCTCCAAGTGCGGATAATTTAACCAAACCTATTTTCATATACTACTTTATTTTTAAATTTTCTGTTATGATTTTAACAAAGATTTTTTAAAAAAAGGTTTATCATGCAAGAATATATTTGCGTTTTTGATTGTGAGAGTATTCCTGATGTAGAATTGATAAAACATCTTTATGATTTTAATGGCGATGATTTAAGCATTAGCAAGCAAGCTTTAGAAAGACAAAAAGAAGAAAGCGGAAGTGAATTTTTACCCTTGCCTTTTCATAAAGTTGTAAGCATTTGTGCAGTGATTGCAGATAAATTTGGAAATTTCATCAAAGTCAATAAAATCAAAGGCGAAAATGAAAAGCAAATGCTAGAAGAGTTTTTTAACTTCATAGACAAACACCAACCCCGCCTTGTAAGTTTTAATGGTAAAAGCTATGACATGCCTTTGCTTGTTATAAGAGCATTAAAATACAATATCAACGCAAGTGCTTATTTGGACGCAAGCGATAAATGGAATAACTACAAAAGCAAATTTGCAGAAAATAAACATTGTGATTTATTAGAATCTTTAGGAAGTTTTGGTCAAAAAGGCTTAAGACTTGACACGCTTTGTGCTATGGCAGGACTTCCTGGAAAATATGATGTGCATGGAAATGAAGTATTAGAACTTTTTTATCAAAACAAATTAGAAAAAATTCACGAATACTGCGAAAGCGATGTGTTAAACACCTATATGCTATTTTTAAAATACGAACTCATTAAAGGTAATTTAACCCAAGAAGATTATCTTAATATTTTAGAAAATTTCAAAGAAGAGCTTTTGCAAAAACATAGCGATAAAAGCTATCAAAAGCCATTTTTAGAGGCCATAGAAAAAGAAAAGAACAAGTTTTAAATTAATTAAGAAAAGTATATTAAAATAACTATTATTAAATATCACAAAAAGGATAAAAATGAAAATTTTAATCACCGGTGGCGCAGGATACATAGGCTCTCATACTTTAAAACAATTTTTAGAAACAAATCATGAAATTTGTGTATTAGATAATCTTTCAAAAGGTAGCAAAAAAAGTTTGGATGAACTTTCTAAAATCAGACCTTTTAAGTTTTTTGAGCAAGATTTAAGCGATTATGCTGGGATTAAAAAACTTTTCAAAGAAGAAAAATTTGATGCAATTGTGCATTTTGCAGCTAGTATTGAAGTTCCTGAAAGTATGGAAAATCCTTTAAAATATTATATGAACAATACCGCAAACACAAGTAATCTAATCCAAACTTGTTTAGAAACAGGTGTGAAAAAATTCATTTTTTCTTCAACCGCAGCTACTTATGGAGAGCCACAAACTCCTATTGTGGATGAGCAAAGTCCATTAGCACCGATTAATCCTTATGGACAAAGCAAACTAATGAGCGAAAAAGTCTTGCAAGATGCTAATATGGCTGATCCTGAATTTAAATATTGCATTTTAAGATACTTCAATGTAGCAGGTGCTTGCATGAGTTATCCTATAGGTCAACGCTATCCAAAAGCTACTTTACTTATCAAGGTTGCTGCTGAAGTAGCCACAGGAAAAAGAGAAAAGCTTTATATTTTTGGCGATGATTATAATACTAAAGATGGTACTTGTATTAGAGATTTTATCCATGTTGATGATATTTCAAGTGCACATTTAGCTGCTTTAGAATACCTAGAAAACAATGAAAGTAATATTTTCAATGTAGGCTATGGACATGGCTTTAGCGTAAAAGAAGTTATTGAAACTATGAAAAAAGTAAGCGGGGTGGATTTCACAGTAGAACTTGCACCAAAAAGAGCTGGGGATCCTTCTGTGCTTATTTCAAATGCTGATAAAATCAAAACCCTAACTAATTGGAAACCAAAATATGATAATTTAGAATTAATCTGTAAAAGTGCTTATGAGTGGGAAAAACAGTGTTAAAAAAACTTTTTTTCATACTCAATGCCCATGATAAGAAATTTTTATTTGCTTTGCTAATTTTTTCTATTTTTATAGGATTCATAGAAAGCTTTGCTATTTCTTTGATCATGCCTTTTGTATCAGTGGCGAGTAATTTTGAGCTTTTAGAAAAAAGCTCCTATTTTCAACCTGTATATGAGTATTTAAATTTACCAAGTTATAAGATTATTGCTTATTTTGGCTGTATATTAATCGCCTTTTATATTTTTAGAGCCTTTTTAAATGCCTTTTATTTTCATTTACTTGCGCGTTTTTCTAAAGGGCGTTACCACAGCCTTGCTTGTCGTATTTTTGATAAATACTTACACCTTGAATATGAGAATTTTACTAATAAAAATCAATCAGAACTTTTAAAAACCATCACTCAAGAAGTATTTCATTTAAGCACTTTAATTAGTGCTTTTTTACTTATGCTAAGTGAAAGCTTTGTGGTGTTTTTACTTTATACTTTATTGCTAATTATCAACTATAAAATCACCCTAGCTTTAAGTGCTTTTTTACTTTTAAATGCTTTTATTTTGATTAAAATCCTCTCACCCTTGGTAAAAAAAGCTTCCATAGCTAGAGAAGAGGCGATGAAAAATTATTTTGAAATTTTAAATGCAAATTTAAACAACCTTAAAATCATCAAACTCAAAACCAAAGAACAAAGCACACAAAAGCTTTATGAAATTCAAAGTGGGCTTTTTGCCAAAGCAAACATTAGCAATGAAAGCATGTCAAGCATTCCTAGAATTTACCTTGAAGGTATAGGTTTTTGTATGCTTTGTTTTATTGTGGTGTATTTAGTTTTAAGATATGAAAGTGATATTTCATCTATCTTAGCAACTATTACTATTTTTGTGGTGGCTCTTTATAGGCTTATGCCAAGTGCTAATCGTATCATCACAAGTTATAATGAAATCACATATTATAAAAACTCTTTAGATATTATTTATAATATGCTCAATGAAAAAGAAGAAAAACTAGGTGATGAAAGTATTGAATTTAAAGAAAAAATCGTTTTGAAAAATCTTTTCTTTGCTTATAAGGGTAAGAAAAACTTATTTAAAAATTTAAATTTTGAGCTTAATAAAAATGAAAAAATCGCTTTTATAGGTAAAAGTGGAAGTGGTAAAAGTACTTTAGTTGATCTTATCATAGGACTTTTAAAACCAAGTGATGGAGCTATTTTTGTAGATGGAATTAAGCTTGATGAGAGCAATATAAAAAGTTTTAGAAGTAAAATTGGCTACATACCTCAACAAATTTATCTTTTTAATGATTCTATTGCTAAAAATATTAGCTTTGGAGAAGAAGTAGATGAAGCACTTTTGCACAAAGTGATCAAACAAGCTAATCTTGAAAGCTTTGTAAATTCACTTGAAGATGGAGTACATACTAAGATAGGTGATTCAGGTTCGTTTTTAAGTGGAGGTCAAAGACAAAGAATAGCCATAGCAAGAGCACTTTACCAACAACCTGAAATTTTAGTTTTAGATGAAGCAACTAGTGCTCTTGATCAAGAAAGTGAAGCAAAAATCATGGAAGAAATCTATAAAATTTCAAAAGATAAAACCCTCATCATCATAGCCCATAGGCTCTCAACTATACAAGGTTGTGATAGAGTATTTGAAGTAAAACATGGGCATTTGAAGGAACAAGTATGAAAATCACTTTCATCATAGCTACTTTAAATTCAGGCGGTGCTGAAAGAGTATTAGTCACTTTAGCTAATGAACTTTGCAAAAATCATGAAATAAATATTATTAAATTTCACAAAGAAGACTCTTTTTACAAGCTTGATCCAAAAATCAAACTTTTTACCCTAGAGCAGTTTGACTTTTCCACTCTTTATAATAAAATAGCCTCACGCATTAAAAAATTCAAAGCCTTAAAACAAGCACTTAAAGACCACAAAAGCGATGTTTTTATCTCATTTTTAGATACAACTAATATTGCTTGCATTTGGGCAAACAAAGGTTTAAATACACCTTTAATCATTAGCGAGCATAGCTCTTATACTTATTTAAAATCTAAAATTTGGAAGTTTTTACGCCGTATAAGTTTTCCTCATGCAAATGCTTTAACCGTGCTAAGTAATGATGATAAAAATTACTATGAAAACTTTGTTAAAAAAGTTATCAATATGCCAAATCCTTGTCATTTTAGCCCTATTAAAGAAAATTTAGAAAAAGAAAATAATGTCATTTTCGTAGGCAGACTTGATCATAATAAAAATGCTTCTATGTTTTTAAAAGCCATAGCAAGGCTAGATACAAATTTACAAAAACAATACAACTTTTTCATAGCAGGTGATGGAGAATTAAGACAAGATTTAGAACAAGAAGCCAAAAATTTACATATCAAAGTTAATTTTCTAGGTAAAGTTGAAAATATACAAGAGCTTTATAAAAAAGCAAAAATAATCTGCCTTTGCTCTTTCATAGAAGGCTTGCCAACAGTTTTACTTGAAAGTTTATATTATCAAGTAGCGCGCATTAGCACTAAATACACAAGCGGTCATAAAGATTTAATTGATGATGAAAAAGATGGATTTTTAGTAGATTTAGATGATGAAAAAGCTTTAAGCGAAAAACTCGCACTTTTAATGCAAGATGAAAATTTAAGAAAAACACTAGCGCTTAATGCACAGCAACGATGTAAAGATTATGAAGTGGCCAATGTAGCACAAAAATGGCTTGATTTAATCAAAGAAGTAAGGGTTTAAAATGAAAAAACTGGCAATTTTTATTTATTCTTTAGGAAGTGGTGGCGCTGAAAGGGTTGTATCTACACTATTACCTGTGTTAAATTTAAAATATGAAATACATTTAATTTTAATGAATGATAAAATATCATATGATATTCCTGAAGTTAATATCCACTATCTTGAAAAATCAAGTCCAAGTGAAAGTAACTTAGCTAAATTTTTAAAACTACCCTTGCTAGCTATGAAATACAAAAAACTTTGTGAAGATTTAAAAATCAACTTGCAATTTGTATTATTAAATAGACCTAATTATATTGCGTTAATGGCAAAATCCCTAGGACTTAAATCAACCCTTATTATCAATGAATGCACCACTCCAAGTGTAATTTATAAACATAATAATCTAAATTCTTTTATCAATAAATTTCTTATTAAAAAACTTTATAACAAAGCAGATTTAATCTTAGCAAATTCTATAGGAAACAAAGAAGATTTAATACAAAATTTCAATATAGAGGCTAAAAAATGCGATATTTTATACAATGCCATAGACTTAGAAAACATTATAGAAAAATCTAAAGAAAAAATAGACTTTAAAGATCCTTTTATATTAAGTGTTGGAAGGCTTGATCGTGGTAAAAATCATGCTATGCTTATAAGAGCTTATGCAAAAGTTAAAACTGATTTAAAATTAGTCATTTTAGGCGAGGGCATTTTAAAAGATGAGCTTTTAGCTTTAATAGAAACTTTAAATTTAAAAGATAAAGTCTTTTTACTAGGTTTTGATAAAAATCCTTATAAATACATGAGCAAATGTGACTTTTTTGCTTTTGCTTCAAGTTTTGAAGGTTTTTCCAATGTTTTAATCGAATGCTTAGCTTGTAATACTGCCGTACTTTGCACTGATCATAAAAGTGGCGCAAGGGAGCTATTTTTAGATGATGAGTTTGGACTTTTAGTAAAAGTAGATGATGAAAAAGCCATGCAAGAAGGCTTAGAAAAAATGTGCAATGATGAAGCACTAAAAGCTTCATATAGACAAAAGGCTTTTTTGCGTGCAAAAGAATTTGATAAAATTAGCATAGCAAAGCAATTATTTGAATTTTTCAACAAGGCATAAAATGAAACTACAACAAAATTTCACTGATAATAATTCTATAAAATATACCTGTATTTTAATCCTTATAGCCTTTACTTTTAGTGTTTTGTGTAGATTATACTGGGTAGCTTGGGCAAGTGAGTTTTATGAGTTTTTCTTTAATGATCAACTTATGATTACTACTAATGATGGCTATGCTTTTGCAGAAGGTGCAAGAGATATGATAGCAGGTTTTCATCAACCTAATGACTTATCTTATTTTGGAAGCTCACTTTCTACTTTAACTTATTGGCTTTATAGCATTTTACCTTTTAGCTTTGAAAGTATTATTTTATATATGAGTACTTTTTTTGCTTCTTTGATTGTTGTGCCTATTATATTAATCGCAAGAGAGTATAAACTCACTACCTATGGCTTTATAGCAGCCTTACTTGGAAGCATTGCAAATAGTTATTATAACCGCACTATGAGTGGGTATTATGATACTGATATGCTAGTGTTAGTTTTGCCAATGCTTATTTTGCTTACCTTTATACGCTTAACTATTAATAAAGACATTTTTACCCTACTTTTAAGTCCGGTTTTCATCATGATTTATTTGTGGTGGTATCCATCAAGTTATTCTTTAAATTTTGCCATGATAGGACTTTTTGGTCTTTATACTTTAGTATTTCATAGAAAAGAAAAGATTTTTTATCTAGCTATTGCTTTAATGATCATAGCTTTAAGTATGCTAGCATGGCAATATAAGCTTGCTTTAATTGTATTGTTATTTGCTATTTTTGCCTTTAAAGAAGAAAAAATTAATTTTTATATGGTTTGGGCTTTGATTTTTATTAGCATTTTGATATTACATTTAAGTGGTGGTTTAGATCCTGTTTTATATCAACTTAAATTTTATGTTTTCAAAGCTTCTGATGTGCAAAATTTAAAAGATGCTGCCTTTATGTATTTTAATGTTAATGAAACTATTATGGAAGTAAATACTATCGATCCTGAAGTATTTATGCAAAGAATTAGTTCCAGTGTTTTAGTATTTGTCCTTTCTTTTATAGGTTTTATCTTGCTTTGCAAAGATCACAAAAGTATGCTTTTAGCTCTACCTATGCTTGCACTAGGTTTTATAGCTTTAAGAGCTGGACTTAGATTTACCATTTATGCAGTTCCTGTGATGGCTTTGGGTTTTGGGTATTTTTTATATGCTTTTTTTAATTTTTTAGAAAAAAAACAAATCAAACTTAATCTAAAAAATAAAAACATCTTGCTCATACTCATTGCATTTTTTAGTATAAGTCCTGCCCTAATGCATATTTATTATTATAAATCCTCTACTGTTTTTACTTCTTATGAAGCTAGTATTTTAAATGATTTAAAAAATAAAGCTCAAAGAGAAGATTATGTTGTTGCTTGGTGGGATTATGGTTATCCAATACGCTATTATAGTGATGTAAAAACCTTAATCGATGGCGGAAAACACCTAGGAAAAGATAATTTTTTCTCATCTTTTGTCTTAAGTAAAGAACAAATTCCAGCAGCTAACATGGCAAGACTTAGCGTAGAATACACTGAAAAATCTTTCAAAGAAAATTATCCTGATGTTTTAAAAGCTATGGTAAAAGATTATAACCAAACAAGTGCTAAAGATTTTTTAGAAAGTTTAAATGATAAAGATTTTAAATTTGATACCAATAAAACTAGAGATGTATATATTTACATGCCTTATAGAATGTTGCGTATCATGCCCGTGGTAGCACAATTTGCAAATACAAATCCTGACAATGGAGAGCAAGAAAAAAGTTTATTTTTCTCTCAAGCTAATGCCATAGCTCAAGATAAAACAACAGGTTCTGTTATGCTTGATAATGGAGTAGAAATTATTAATGATTTTAGAGCTTTAAAACTAGAAGGTACAACTATACCTTTAAAAGCTTTTGTAGATATAGAATCCATCACTAATGGCAAATTTTATTACAATGAAATTGATTCAAAAGCTCAAATTTATTTACTCTTTTTAAGAGAATATAAAAGCTTTGTGATTTTAGATGAAAATCTTTATAATAGTGCCTACATACAAATGTTTTTATTAAATCAATACGATCAAGATTTATTTGAGCAAGTCACTAATGATGCAAGAGCAAAAATTTATAGGCTAAAAAGATGAAAATAGGAATTTTAACCCATAGCGCAATGAGTGTGTATTATTTTCGTCTTGCACTCATTAGAGCTTTAGAAAAAAATAATCATGAAGTTATAATCATCACTCCAAAAGATGATTTTGCTATTAAGTTACAAGAGCTAGGCTATAAGGTTTGCTTTTATGATTTAGCTAGATCAAGTGTCAATCCTTTAATTGTTTTTAAAAATCTACTTAGTTTAAAAAATACACTCAAAAGCTTAAATTTAGATCTTTTACAAACAAGCGCTCACAAAAGCAATACAACAGGTATTATAGCGGCTAAAATGGCGGGCATTAAATACACTTTTGGTTTGGTTGAAGGCTTAGGAAGTTTTTACATAGATGATGATTTTAAAAGCAAATTAGTAAGAATAAGCATTAATTTACTTTATAAAATTTCTTTTAAACTTGCAAATGGTTTTATTTTTGTCAATGAAAGCAATGCTTTATTTATGAAAAATTTAGGCTTAAAAGAAGAAAAAATCAAAATCATCAAATCCGTAGGGCTAAATTTAAAACAATTTTTACCTTTAAAAATTAGCACAGAAGAAAAACAAGCTTTTTTAAAAGAACACAATATGCCTGATAAACCTATCGTTTTAATGATTTCAAGAGCACTTTGGCATAAAGGAATTAAAGAATTTTATGAAGCAAGCCAAATTTTAAAAGATAAGGCAAATTTTGTTTTAGTGGGTGGAAGAGATGATAATAAATCTTGTGCACCATTAGAATTTTTAAACTCAAATGATGTTTTTTATCTTGGCGCAAGAAGTGATATTGCACATTTATTAAATTTATGCGATATTTTTGTTTTACCAAGCTATAAAGAAGGCTATCCAAGAACGGTTTTAGAAGCACAAGCTTGTAAAAAAGCATGTGTGGTAAGTGATGCTGAGGGTTGCATTGAAGCAGTGGATAATGCCATAGACGGTTTAATTTGTAAAAGCAAAGATAGCAAGGATTTAGCTGAAAAAATCGCAGTTTTACTAGAAGATGAAAAACTAAAAAATACTTTAGCACAAAATGCTTTTCTTAGAGCGCAAAATTATGATGAAAATATCATAGCTTTGAAATATCTTGACTTTTATAGGGGTTTTACAAATGTATAAAAATGGTTTAAAGCGTGTTTTTGACTTTTTTTTGGCTTTGATTTTATTGATTATTTTTTTACCCTTTATAGTGCTTATAGGTATTGTTTTAAAAATCGTTCAAGGAAGTGTGCTTTTTAAACAAGCAAGACCAGGATTAAATGAAAAAATTTTTTATATTTATAAATTTAAAACTATGAGTGATGAAACCGATGAAAATGGAGAATTACTTCCTGATGAATTACGCCTAAAGCCTTTTGGTAAGCTAGTTAGAAGCTTGAGTTTAGATGAATTACCACAACTTTTTAATGTATTAAAAGGCGATATGAGCTTCATAGGCCCAAGACCTTTACTTGTAGAATACTTGCCCTTATACAATCAAGAGCAAAAAAAACGCCACGATGTAAGACCAGGCATTACAGGTTGGGCACAGATTAATGGACGCAATGCTATTTCTTGGGAGCAAAAATTTAAATATGATGTAGAATATGTGCAAAATTGCTCTTTTTTATTTGATCTTAAAATCTTTTTTATGACCATTGTTAAAGTTTTAAAAAGAAGTGGGGTTAATAAAGAAGGAGTAGCTACAACGGATAAATTCAATGGACACAACTAAAAGTATTTATATATATGGTTCTAGTGGGCATGGTTTAGTCTGTGCTGATGTAGCTAGAAATTTAGGATATGAAAAAATCATCTTTTTAGATGATAATAAAGGCTTAAAATATCACTCCAATTTAGAAAAACACGATATGTTTATTGCTATTGGCGCAAACTCTATTAGAGAAAAACTTTTCAAAAAAGCAAAAGATGATGGGTTTAGATTAGTTAATTTGATACACAAAAGTGCTATTATTAGCCCAAGTGCTTTTTTAGATGATGAGGGTATTTTAATCATGCCAAATGTCGTAGTTAATGCTAAAGCTAGTATTGCAAAAGGTGTGATTTTAAATACTGCTTGTGTGATTGAGCATGAGTGTTTTGTAGATGAGTTTAGCCATATTAGCGTTGGGGCTAAACTAACAGGAAATGTAAAAATAGGAAAGCGTTGTTTTTTGGGAGTTAATTCAAGCGTTATTCCTTGTATAAGTTTAAATGATGATATAACTTTAGGTGCAGGAGCAGTTGTAGTTAAAAACTTAACTTCTAAAGGTATTTATACTGGAGTTCCTGCTAAGAAAATAAAGGAGGTAAAATGAGATTTTTTCTATCAGCACCACATATGAGTGGAAAAGAATTAGAATACATACACAAAGCTTTTGAAAGTAATTATATAGCACCTTTGGGTGAGTTTGTTAATGCCTTAGAACAAAGTATTAAAGATTATACAAAAAGTTCTAACGCACTTGCTCTAAATGCAGCCACTGCAGCTATTCATTTAACTTTAAGAGTTTTGGGCATCAAAGAAGGCGATATAGTTCTAGCTTCAAGTTTTACCTTTATTGCTTCAGTAGCACCTATTTCTTACATGAATGCTACGCCTGTATTTATTGATTGTGATGAAACTTATAATTTAGATGTAAATTTATTAAAAAAAGCTATCAAAGAAAGTCCTAAAAAGCCGAAAGCTCTCATTTTAACACACCTTTATGGTAATGCTTCTAAAATGGATGAGATTGTCCAAATTTGTAAAGAAAATGAGATTTTTTTAATCGAAGATGCTGCTGAAGCTTTGGGAAGTTTTTACAAAAATAAAGCTTTAGGTACTTTTGGGGATTTTGGAGTATATTCTTTTAATGGTAACAAAATCATCACAACAGGTGGTGGTGGCATGCTTGTGAGTGAAAATCATGCTAATCTTGAAAAAGCAAGATTTTATAGTACCCAAGCTAGAGAAAATTGCCTTCATTATGAGCATAAAGAATATGGCTATAATTATAGAATGAGCAATATCTTAGGTGCAATCGGTACTGCTCAAATGGAAGTTTTAGAAGAAAGAGTGAGTAAAAAGCGTGAAATTTATAGCTGGTATAAAGAATTTTTAAGTGGAACTTTTACTTTTTTAGATGAGCTTGAAAATACCAAGTCAAATCGCTGGTTAAGCACTGCTTTACTTGATTTTGATTTAAATAAACTTAATACTTATGAAAAACATTGTATATGTGAAAATAAAAATGTTCAAATTCAAGATAAAATTTTAAAAATCATACAAGTTTTAAAAGATAATAAAATCGAAAGTCGTCCACTTTGGAAGCCAATGCATTTGCAAGAACTTTACAAAGGCTGCGATACTTACTTAAATGGTAATAGTGAGTTTTTCTTTAGTAATGGAATTTGCCTTCCAAGTGCAACTACTATGAGCAAAGCTGATGTAGAGGAAGTTTCTACTTTAATCTTAAACACCTTAAAGGACTAAGATGGATTATAAAAGCAAACGCTTAGGATTTTTTCTAGGCGCTGATATTTTACTTTTTGTTATAAGTATTTATTTGTCTTTTTCTTTACGCTTTAGTGCAGACATCCCAAGTGAATTTTATGAAGGTATATTTAAAAGTGCTGTGATTTTGATTTTACTTAAAATCATTTTTCTAGCTTTTTTTAAAATTTATCAAGTTGCTTGGAGATTTTTCTCCCTTAATGAAGCGCGTAAATTAGTCATCGCTTTAGCTTTGGCTGAGCTTGTATTTTTAGCAATTTATTATTTTTATGATGATTTTTTTAATCCTTTTCCAAGAAGCGTTATAGGAATAGACTTTGTTTTATCTTGTATGCTAATTGGAAGTTTGCGTATAAGCAAAAGAATGATAGTTGATTTTAGAAAGCCAAAATACAACGAAGAACATCCTTGTATAGTAGTTGGCGCCACTTCAAAGGCTTTGCATTTATTAAAAGGAGCTAAAGAAGGGAGCTTAGGACTTTTCCCTGTAGCTGTGGTAGATGAGCGTAAAAATTTAATAGGTACTTATTGTGATAAATTTATAGTTGAAGAAAAAGAAGCAATCAGAAAATATACCGCTGAAGGAATTCATACTGCTATCATTGCTTTAAAACTTGAGCAAGAAGAATTAAAAAAGCTTTTTGACGAACTCATTGCTTATGGGATTAATGATATAAAGCTTTTTTCTTTTACGCAAAATGAAGCAAGAGATATAAGTATCGAAGATTTATTAGCGCGTAAGCCAAAAGATTTGGATAATGCTTGCGTGATTGATTTTATCAAAGATAAAGTAGTTTTAGTTAGTGGAGCTGGTGGAACTATAGGAAGTGAACTTTGCAAACAATGCATTAAATTTGGTGCAAAACACTTAATCATGCTTGATCATAGTGAGTATAATTTATATAAAATCAATGAAGAATTAAGCTTACATAAAGAAAAAATCGAACCTATTATGATGAGTATATTAGACAAAGAAGCGTTAGAAAAACTTTTACAAGAAAAAAACATAGATTTGATTTTACATGCAGCAGCTTACAAACATGTGCCTTTATGTGAGCAAAATCCACATTCAGCTATTTTAAATAACATCATTGGTACTAAAAATTTAATCGATCTTGCAAAAGCTTATAAAGTTGCTAAATTTGTTATGATAAGCACCGATAAGGCTGTAAGACCGACTAACATCATGGGTTGTACAAAAAGAATTTGTGAACTTTATACATTAAGCTCAAGTTGTGAAAATTTTGAAGTAGCTTGTGTGCGTTTTGGTAATGTTTTAGGATCAAGTGGAAGTGTAATACCTAAATTTAAAGCTCAAATTGCAGCTAATGAGCCACTTACTCTTACTCATCCTGATATAGTGCGTTATTTTATGTTAGTAGATGAGGCTGTGCAACTTGTTTTACAAGCTGCGGCTATTGCCAAAGGTGGAGAATTATTTGTACTTGATATGGGTGAGCCTGTTAAAATCATGGATTTAGCTAAAAAAATGCTTTTACTTTCTAATAAAAAGTTAGAAATCAAAATCACTGGACTTAGAAAAGGTGAAAAACTTTACGAAGAGCTTTTAATCCATGAAAATGATTTAAAAACTCAATATGAAAGTATATTTGTTACCACTAGTGATCTTAAAGATTTAAAAATTTTAAATCAAGAAATAGAAAAATTACTCCAAAGCACAGATCCTGCAAAAGTTTTAAAGGAGATTGTGCCTGAATTTAATCACAATAAAAACGGAGAGTGATTAAATTCTAATTTTATTTTAAAATGATATAATATAAACTTTTAATTGATTAATAAAAATAAAAACGATACAATTACAGTTTTATGTAATTACATCAAGATAAAGGAAAAAAAGTGAAGTTATTAGTAGTTGATGATAGTTCTACCATGAGAAGAATAATCAAAAATACCCTTGTAAGATTAGGCCACAAGGATGTTTTAGAAGCTGAACACGGAGTTGAAGCTTGGGATTTACTTTCACAAAATGATGATATTAAAATTTTAATTACTGACTGGAATATGCCTGAAATGAATGGCTTGGAATTAGTAAAAAAAGTAAGAGCGGAAGAAAAATATGCTGATATGCCAATTATTATGGTAACTACAGAAGGTGGTAAAGCAGAAGTTATTACCGCCTTAAAAGCAGGCGTAAATAACTATATTGTAAAACCTTTTACTCCTCAAGTGTTAAAAGAAAAACTTGAAGATGTTTTAGGAACAAACGAAGGCTAATTATAAGTTTTTATGCAAACACATTATTACGAACTTTTTTTTCAAACAGACAAGGAATATTTAGATTTATTCCTTGATCTTATCTTTTCTCTAGAGATAGACGCTATAGAAGAAAAAAACAATGGTATTTATATAAGATCAGAAGAAGATATAGAACTCATTAAAATAGCCTTGCATGATTTTCATCAAAAATTATGTCAAAAACTAAATACTCATATTAATTTCCACTCTACCTTAGAAAAAAAAGAAAATAAAAATTGGATAGAAGAGTATAAAAAAGGTATACAAGCTTTGACGATCGATAATATCCATATTCACACCACTTGGCAAGAAGCTAAACAAGATAAAATTAATATCATTATAGATCCTGCTCTAGCTTTTGGCTCAGGACATCATGAGAGTACTTATACTTGTATAGAATTTCTACAAAAATATACAGATAATTCCAAATTTTGCTTAGATGTGGGTTGTGGAAGTGGAATTTTAAGCATTATCATGGCAAAACTTGGAGCCAAAGTACAAGCTTGCGATACAGATGAATTAGCTATAGTTGCAAGTAAAGAAAACGCAAAATTAAATCAAGTTAGCTTTGATGATATTTGGGTAGGTTCTATTAATAAAAGCTTACATAAATATGATATAGTTGTGGCAAATATCATTGCCGATATATTGATCATACTAGAAAAAGATCTTAAAGAAAAAACCAAAGAAGGTGGAATTTTGATCTTATCTGGTATATTAAATAAATATGAAGAAAGGATTAAAAATAAATTCAAAGATTTCACTTTGTTAGAATGCAAACACAAAGGAGAATGGTTGAGTTTAGTTTATAAAAAGGAATTGCAATAATGAATAAAAAACCAAATGATTTAAAAGATAATCAAAACAATAATAACTTTTTTAACAAAAATCCCATTTTTATTTTTGCTATTTTTGCCATTGTGATGATTCTTTTATTTAAAGGATTTTCAGATGATGGTAGCATGGGTATTATGGGCGGAGAAAACACTAAAAAAGTTACTTATTCTGAATTAAAAACTTTAATTGAAAATAATCAAATTGCCCAAGTTAATATAGGTCAAACTACTATAAAAGCTGTATCTAAAGCAGGAAATATGGTATATATTACCAAAAAAGTTCCAAATGATGCTACTTTTGTTCCTTTACTTGACTCAAAAGGCGTTTCCTATGGTGCTTTTAATGAAAGCAATTGGTTTATAGATATCTTACTTTCTTGGGTTTTGCCAGTATTTATTTTCTTTGGTATATGGATGTTTTTAGCTTCTCGTATGCAAAAAAATATGGGTGGATCTATACTTGGTATAGGAAGTTCTAAAAAACTTGTAAATTCAGAAAAACCGAAGGTTAAATTTAATGATATTGCAGGTGTTGAAGAAGCAAAAGAAGAAGTTAAAGAAATTGTTGATTTTCTAAAATATCCTGAAAGATACATCAATCTTGGAGCAAAAATTCCAAAAGGACTTTTGCTTGTTGGTCCTCCAGGTACAGGTAAAACTTTGCTTGCAAAAGCAGTGGCAGGCGAAGCTGATGTGCCATTTTTTAGCGTATCAGGTTCATCTTTTATAGAAATGTTTGTAGGAGTTGGTGCTTCTAGAGTAAGAGATTTGTTTGAAAATGCTAAAAAAGAAGCTCCAGCTATTGTATTTATAGATGAAATCGATGCTATAGGTAAATCACGTGCAGCAAGCGGTATGATGGGCGGAAATGATGAAAGAGAGCAAACTTTAAATCAACTTCTAGCTGAAATGGATGGTTTTGGTACCGAAAGCTCACCAGTAATTGTTCTAGCAGCGACAAATCGCCCTGAAGTACTTGATGCAGCACTACTTAGACCGGGGCGTTTTGATAGGCAAGTTTTGGTAGATAAGCCTGATTTTAAAGGTAGATGTGATATTTTAAAAGTCCATATGAAAGATGTTAAAATTTCACCTGAAGTAAAAGTAGAAGATATTGCAAGATTAACAGCAGGTCTTGCGGGTGCTGATTTGGCAAATATCATTAATGAAGCAGCTTTGCTTGCAGGTAGAGATTCTAAAAAACATGTGGAACAAAAAGACTTAGTAGAGGCAGTAGAAAGAGCCATAGCAGGACTTGAGAAAAAATCACGCAGAATTAATGATAAAGAGAAAAAAATCGTAACTTATCATGAGTGCGGCCATGCTTTAATAGCTGAAACTACAAAAGGTGCTAAAAAAGTAAGTAAAGTTTCTGTTATTCCTCGTGGTTTAGCAGCTTTAGGATATACACTCAATACCCCTGAAGAAAATAAATTTTTAATGCAAAAACATGAACTTTTAGCTGAAGTTGATGTGCTTTTAGGAGGACGCGCGGCTGAAGAAATTTTCATTAAAGAAATTTCGACAGGTGCAAGCAATGACCTTGAGCGTGCAACTGATATTATCAAAGCTATGATTTCTATGTATGGCATGAGTGAAATTGCTGGCTTAATGGTACTTGAAAAGCAAAGAAATACTTTCTTAAGTGGCGGGCAAACTGTAAAAGATTATTCTGATAAAATGGCTCAAGATTTAGATGAGTATGTAAAGAAAACATTGGATGAACGCTATGCGGGTGTAAAAGAAATTTTAAAAACCTATAGCGGTGCTATAGAGGTGATGGTACAAGCACTCTATGAAGAAGAAACTATTGATGGTGCCAAAGTAAGAGAGATTATTAAAAACTATGAAGAAGAAAATAATCTTCCAACACGCCTAGAAGAAAAAGAGCAAGAAGCTACTAAGGAAAACTAATGAAAACAAATTTTATTGCAAAAACTGGTTGGAGTTTGCTTATAGTTCTAGCTATAGTTTTTGCAATATTTCAATTTATATGGGGATTTTCTTGGCTTTTATGGTGTATTTTTATATTTTTTATTTATCTTTTTAGAACTAAAAAAATTGATTATATAGCAGATCCAAACACCATTATAGCTCCCATAGAAGGAAAAATCAAATGTATCAAAACAAGCTCATATAAAGAGCTTGGCGAGTGTATAGAAGTGCAAATTATCAATAATATTTTTTCCCAAGGAAATATCATAGCTCCGCTTGATATGAATATAGAAGAAACTAGAATAAGGCATGGACTTTTTTTATGTCCATTTATGAAAAATACAAATTTAATGGGTGAAAGAATGTTATTTTTAGCTAATTCCAAGAGCAAACAATGGGCATTACGCGTTATTTTTGGAGCATTAAATAGAAAAGCTCATATTGATGATTTTGGTCATCATTTAAGCCATGGACAAAACATAGGTTTTATGTTTGATGGTAGTGTGAGTTTATTACTTCCAAAAGACACTAGAATTTGCGTAAATGAAAATGATAAAGTACGCATTGGTACATTAATAGGGTATTTAAATCCATGAATTTTAAACTAATTTATATTTTACCTAATCTTTTTACAGCCGCTTCCATATTTTTAGGTATTATTTCAGTGATTGCTTCTATTAATCAAAACTTTGATAAAGCATTAATTTATATCATTTTATCATTAATTTGCGATGGTTTAGATGGACGCGTTGCAAGAGCTACCAACTCTACTTCTAAATTTGGAGTTGAGTTTGACTCACTAGCTGATTTAATAGCCTTTGGTGTAGCACCTGCTATGCTTTTTTATATGAGCATAGGTTATGAATATGGTCGTTTTGGCTCATTAATAGCTGGTTTATTTGTAGTTTTTGGCGCTATACGCTTGGCAAGATTTAATGTCACAACAGGAACTTATGAACCATCGGTTTTTATAGGTCTACCTATACCAACAGCAGCAGTTGTAAGTGCTTTATGGGTAAGTGCTTATTTATATTATGATTTTTTACATGATTTTTCTTTAATAATAATATGTATCCAAATGCTTCTAGCCTTTTTAATGGTAAGCAACATAAGGTATCCAAGTTTTAAGAAAATCGATCTAAAAAGAGCAAATGTTTTGAAGGTGTTAATCCTTTTAGTAATTTTATTTTCTATGCTTTATCTGTATTTTTTAGAAAGTGCATTGATTATTGCTAGTTTATATGTGCTTTATGGGATTGTTCGTAGTTTTTTTACCCTAGCTCGTAAATTTAAAAAATATTAATTTTACTTTCACTTCATTTTCTATCAATATACTTTTCATTATTTTTCAAAAAGGAGTAAAAATGAATAAAAACAAATTATTCAGACAAATTCACATTTACATTAGTTTATTTTTCTTACCACTTGCATTTTTATATGCAATCACAGGTTTTGCTTATATAGCTGGTTTTGATGGAGAAAGTGGAGCTAAAATTCAAAATTACAAAGTTCAAGCTATTATTCAAGAGGGTGCTGAAGCTGAATTTTTAATTGATTTTTTAAAGAAAAACAACTTAAAAATTCCTTCATCTTTGGAACCAAAACTCAACAAAAAAGGCGATGGCATAGAACTTGGGACTATAAATTATATAGCAAGTATTATAAAATTAGATGAGAATGACTATGAAATTACAACAAAAGATAGAAGCTTGCTTGGAAATATGATTTTGCTTCATAAAGATAAAGGTATGTGGTACTTTTCTGTACTTGGGTTAGCTTTTGCACTTGCTATGATAATACTTTATATTTCAGGACTTTTAATCACTATTATAGCTATACGCAAAGATAGAGGTAAACAAATAGCAGTTTTAGGTGCTGGTTTTATTATAACTTTAATCATAGCTTATTTCAGTGTATAAATTTAAGGTATATCTTATAAACAATAAGATATACTTTCCCTTTTAATACGGACAGATGGGTGAGTGGCTGAAACCACACCCCTGCTAAGGGTGCAGATCTTAACGGGTCTCGAGGGTTCAAATCCCTCTCTGTCCGCCACCTTATAAATTTCATTTTATTTCATCTATTTTAGTAATTTTTATTGTTATAATTAATATCATCAAAACTTAATAAATCTAAAGGCAAGCTTCACATACTATGCAAATTTACGCTTCTATTGACTTGAAATCTTTTTACGCTTCAGCTGAATGTGTTTTAAGAAATTTAGATCCTTCAACAACTAATCTTATTGTAGCAGATAAAACAAGAACGGACAAAACCATCATACTAGCAGTTTCACCTGCATTAAAAACTTACAATATACCTGGTAGATTAAGACTTTTTGAGTTTAAACAAAAAATCCATTTAATCAACCAAGAAAGACTAAAACAAGCTCAAAAACACCACTTTAAAGCTAAAAGTTTTAATATATTGGAACTTGAAAATGATTTAAATTTAGAATTAGACTACATTATTGCTAAGCCCAGAATGGCTACTTATATAGAATTTAGCACAAAAATATACAGCATTTATTTGAAGTATTTTGATGCTAAAGATATTCATATATACTCTATTGATGAAGTTTTTATCGATCTTAGTTCTTATCTTGAAAAATACAAACTATCAGCTTATGAGCTACTTACTAAGGTTTTACTTGATATTTCACACACAAGTAAAATCACCGCAACAGCAGGCATAGGCACAAATTTATACTTAGCTAAAATTGCTATGGATATACTTGCTAAAAGACAAAAAGTAGATGAAAATGGCTTGCTTATAGCCTTTTTAGATGAAAAATTATATAGATATAAATTGTGGCAGCATAAACCTTTAAAAGATTTTTGGCGTATAGGTAAAGGTATTGCCTTAAAACTTGCAGATTTAAACATTTATACTATGGGAGATCTTGCAAGATTTTCTTTAAAACATGAAGACTTGCTTTATAAACACTTTGGTGTTAATGCTGAACTTTTGATCGATCATGCATGGGGCGTTGAAACTTGCACAATGAAAGATATTAAAAATTACAAATCACAAAATCACTCTAAAATCATGGCTAAAGTTTTACCTTTTGCATATGATAATAATCAAGCAATAAAGGTTTTAAAAGAACTTGTAGATCATTTAGTACTTGAACTTATACAAAATAACCTTAAAACAAACCATATCACACTAGATATACAATATGATAAAAGCAATTTAGAAAATTCAAGTTTTTTAGGTTCTTATAAAGGAGCTATCACTAAAGATAATTACGGAAGAGCTATACCTAAAAATGCTCACGGAAGTATGAATTTAGAAAATTTTACCCATTCTTTAAAAATCATCAACAAAAAAACCTTAGAACTTTTTTATAAAATCAGTGATAAAAACTTAAGTATTAGAAAAATCAGCCTAAGTTTAAATAATATCACAGATAAAGCTCAAGAAAATTACCAAGAATTAAATTTATTTAGTGATTTTAATGCAATTTCACAAGAGAAAAATCAACTTGAAAAAGAAGAAAAGCTCCAAAAAGCAAGACTTCAAATCATACAAAAATTTGGTAAAAAAGCTATTTTAAAAGCTTCAAGCTTGGATGATGAGACTAAAGAAATTACTTCTTTAATAGGAGGTCATAATGCATGATGAATATAAAGATATAATAGATATAAAATATCAAAAATCAAAACAATTTCCACCAATGTCAAGAGAAAAAAGAGCGGCACAATTTGCTCCATTTTCAGTACTAAATGGCTTTAGTAAAGCTATTTTAAAAACGCAAAAAGATATGGAAAAAGCATTAGAAAATAGTAAATATCAAGAAGAAAGCTAAGTTCTTCTTGATAAAATTTTATTTTGCATTAGAGTATTTTTCAAACTCTCCACTTTCATCGATTTCATTGCCATAAAGTTTGTGTAATTCATAGTAGTATTTTACAAATTCTTTACACTCTTCATCAAGTGGTAAAAATACCTCATCTTCTAAAACACAAAATTCGTCTAAATAATTTTTAGCATCTTCTTTTAACATATAATGTCTTGCTAGCTTATAATAATTTTGCATAAACACAGCCTTAAAACTCTCGTAAGCTTCCTCATCAAATTTAATGTTTAATTTCTCATTTGCAAAAGATAACACCCCTGATTTAAACAGCAATGACAAATGAATCAAACCTTCAGTATAATAAGGCTTAACCTCCTCTACTCTTTGCCAAGCAATCAATCCTATAGCCCTTTTAATAAGCTCATAAAATACAGGAAGCTTTAAATCATCTTCTTCATGTAAAAAGAAATTTACAAGCCCGCCCGCAGTAGCTTTAAACTCTTCTATATTTTTAAACACGCCACTTTCATTCATTTTCTTTTCACTATCATTTGCCACAAAGAAAATATGCCCAAACTCATGACCTATGGTAGAAACTTCATAAATTCTTTTCCATAATTTTTCATTGTAAAATAAAATTTCTCTACCATAATCTAAAAATTCTTTTTCAAATACCATAGAAGAAAGCTTCATAAAAGGCTTGGTTTTAGCATTTTCATAAACATAATTTAAAAAAGCAAAGATCTTTTTACCTGCTATATTGCTTACATACTCATCATTTGGCACTACTTGAGCGGAAAAAAGCCCCTTAAGCTCTGCTCCATAAAAAATCATAGGCATACAAATATAAAGCTGAGTTTTTTCAAGATTAAAATTCACTTCATCAAACAAAGCTTCATCTTCTTCATCTAAATTTGCATACACCATCGCAAAGCTTTCTTTGATTTTATCTTTAAACTCACTCCCATTAAAATCACTCACATCTTCTAAGCGTATATCCCACTCAAGTGCTACTGCATGTGTATAAGAGTCCTCATAGTATTCTAAAGGATGGCCAACTTGTAATGGACATTTTACTTCCATCCACGCAAGCTCTGCTTCTTGCCATTTTTTAACTACTTCATTATTATCTTTTTCACAAAATGCAAATTTTAATTTTTCTATATAATCAATATAAGCATTTTTTTCATCATCTAGCACACAATTTCTTAGTTTTTCTAAAAGTTTATCAAATTCATATTCAAGCTTTAAAACTTCATTTTCAAAAGCTTTTGCATAAGGTAAAAATCTCCAAAGTGTTCCTATTTTAACTAAAGCTCCATAGCTTCTTTCACAAATTTCACTATCTTGATTTAGCTGATAAAGCTCATTTTGTTTTAAAAACTCCAAAGCATCGCTTAAATTTGGAAATTGTTCTTTTAAGATTTTATTATTTGTATCTAAAATTTGCTTGCTCCAAACAAGCTCAAAAGAATTCATAACTACACCTATATTATGCACACCTTGAACTAGAGCCAAATAAAACTCATCAAGTAAATTTTTACTCTTAATCTCATCGATTAAATCTTGATGTTCTACTTCATAAAAGGCTCTTACTAAAGAAAAAACTTTATATTTTATTTGAGAAATTTCTTCTTCATTTAAACCTTTTTTCTCAAGTTCTTGGACTAAATTTTCCTCTTTTAAATCCACCAAACGACGCAACATTGCTAAAACATTGCTTTTTTCATTTTCAAGATTAGCTAGTTCTAAAGCTCTATCTATCAAAGGATGACTTTGATTAGTTTGAAGTATATTATAAAGACTATTGATATTTTGTTTCCTATTTTTCACAATTTTTGCTATTTGCTTAAAATCATTCATTTTTTACCTTTCTTTATTTTTAAAACTTAATTATAATGTTTTTTTTAAAACACAAGGAGAATGTATGAAAGATATGGGAGAACCTAAACTAAGAGTTATAGCTATGCCAAGCAATACAAACCCCGCTGGTAATATCTTTGGTGGTTGGATCATGTCACAAATTGATCTAGCTGGAGCCATTGCAGCAAGGGAGCTTTCTCCGCAAAGAGTAGTAACTGTAGCAGTGGATAAGATCATTTTTAAAGAACCAATTTTCGTAGGTGATTTGGTATCTTGCTATGCAAAAATCATCAAAGCAGGTAATACTTCTATCACCGTAGAAGTAGAAGTAGTTACCCAAAGAGCCAATGATTATGGCCGTGTATATTGCATGCATGTAACTTCGGCTGTGGTAACTTATGTAAGTGTAGATAAAGACGGAAATAAACTTCCTATTGATGCGGATTTAAAAAGATTGCACGGCTTTTGATATGTTTTATTGTATTTTCAAAAAAAATTTTATATCATCACAGAAAACTTTCTAAGGCTTATATATGCGCGGATATAAAATATTTTCTGGTTCAGCAAATGAGGAATTTGCTAAAAAAATCTCAAAATACCTTTCACTGCCTCTAAGCAATGCGGGTGTGAAGCGTTTTAGTGATGGTGAAATTAGCATTCAAATAGATGAAAGCGTGCGTGGTAAAGATGTATTTATCATTCAAAGTACTTGTGCTCCAACAAATGATAATCTAATGGAACTTTTAATCATGACAGATGCTCTGCGTCGCTCAAGTGCAAGCTCTATCACAGCTATCATCCCTTATTTTGGCTATGCTAGACAAGATAGAAAAGCAAGTCCTAGGGTGCCTATTACTGCAAAATTAGTAGCAAATCTTATAGAATCAGCAGGGGTAGATAGAGTAGCTACCATAGACTTACATGCTGGACAAATTCAAGGCTTTTTTGATATACCTGTGGATAATCTTTATGGAAGTATTATTTTTAATGATTATATTAAAAATAAAAACTATAAAAACCCTATCATCGCAAGTCCTGATATAGGCGGTATAGCAAGAGCTAGGAGCGTAGCAAAAGCTTTAGGACTTGATATAGTTATAGTAGATAAAAGACGCGAAAAGGCTAATGAAAGCGAAGTAATGAATGTCATCGGTGATGTAAAAGATAAAGAAGTAATTTTGGTAGATGATATTATCGATACAGCAGGAACCATAGTAAAAGCTGCTGAAGTATTTAAAAGCAAAGGTGCAAAGTCAGTTATAGCTTGCTGTACCCACCCTGTGCTTAGTGGCGTAGCTTATGAAAGAATAGCCAAAGATGCGCTTGATGAGCTAGTAGTAACTGACACTATACCTTTAAAACAACAAATGGATAAAATCAAAGTCCTAAGCGTAGCACCTATTTTTGGCGAGGTAATACGCAGAGTTTATCACAATGAAAGTGTGAATTCTTTATTTGTATAAATTCTTTGCAAGAATAGCCTTGCAAAGAATTATTCTGTAAAGCTTGGAATATATTTTAAGACTTCTTTTCTAAGCTCTTCATTTTCTCTTAATAATTTTAAAACCGATTTTGCATAAGTATCTTTTGTTTTGCCTACTTTGCTTAAAAATACACCATTTTCAAGAATTCCTTTTTGATTAAATATTTTTAATAATTCATCATAGTCTTTACTTTCATATACAGAATTAAATTTATTTTCAATATCTTTATGTAAGTTTTCAAAACCTATTAGTTGCTCCAAAGAACTAATCTTTTCTTGTATTTGTTTGGGTGTTTTTGATTCTTTAAATATAGATTTTAATTTATGTTTTACTTCTTTTTCTAATTTTTCTGAAATTTGACTTTGTAGAACATTTTTATATTTTATTTCAAAGATATAATCTTTTACTTCTTCAAATTTTTCTCTTGCGTCTGATTGTTCTAAAATAGCTAAAATAATGCATTCTAATAAAAACAAATTTTCTACTTCAGCTACTTCTAAAACTTTCACTTTATTTTTATTTGCACTATCTATTTCCTCTTGTGTTCTAAAATCTCTATCTATAATCCCATAAGCATTGAAACCATGCAAGGCATTTTGTTCGTTGAAAGTTTTTGTATAGTTTAAAACATTTTCGCAACTACTGCATGGAATGATTTGATATTGTGGATATAATATACTATAAATTTTAGTGTCTAAACTTTCACTTTTTCCCTCTACAAATAAAATATCTCTTCTAGCACCTAAAAGTTTTAAAAATAATTCTTGTGACATATCATTTTTTTCTATTTTTTCTATTTCCCATTTTTGCCCATTGTAGGATTTAATCCAAAATTTATCCGCTTCTATATGATTTGCAGCAAAATTTAAATCATGCGTTATGTATATAAATAAACAATCTTGCCTATGCTTTTCTAAAACACTCCAAAGTCTGTTAGTTAAAGATGGATGTAAGTGTAATTCTGGCTCATCGATTAAAATAATTTTTTCTTCGATACACAAAACATACATTATCAAGTATAATACAGCTCTTTCTCCATCACTCATCATTCTTGCTTCATATTTGTTTTGCTCATTCATAATACATAAAAATTCATCTTTTATAAGATCTATTTTTCTATGAGGAAAAATTTCTTTCCAAATATTTTTAGTTTTATCTATGATATTTTCAATTCTAATACCATTTCTATGTTCTTGTCTTAATTGTTCTTGTTCATAAGATAAAACATAGCTTAAAAGCTTATCATAATCGCTATGAAGTTTTATTGTTGCATTTTCAAATCCATTAAATTTTAATTGCCATATATCATTATATGGATTAATATTTCCATAGAATAAATCATTCTTAGCTTCATTATATTTATATCTTATTATACGATCTGATATAGTTATGTCTCTTTGAGCTGGAATTCTATATAAATTTCCGCATTCTTTTTCCATCCAAGCCCCAAGCCTACTTTTACCTGAGCCATTAGCACCTACGATTATGATAGAATTTGCATTTGTTTTAAATTCTTTTTTATCTCCATTTTCATCAGGCAAATAATAAATATATTCTTCCATCTTAATTCCTTAATAATGCTATATATTCACTTTGTTTTTCGTTTAAGACTTTAAAAGTGCTTATCATGTAAGAAAATTCATCATCACTTAAACTATAAAGTTCTTTAACTAATAAATCATTTTTTGCTCTTAAGACATCATAAGCTTTTTTAGTTTTTGGAATTTCATCATCTTTTATGTTAAATTCTTGTTTTAGCTCATCAAAATGATGATTTTTATCATTATAAAGCTGTAAAAGCAAGGCATTTTTAGCTAGGGTTTTATAGATTTCATTGTTTTGAATTTCTTTATCACTTGGTTGAGGCAGAGGAATTCTTTCTAAATAGGTTTTGCTTACATTGATTTGCACCATATTTCTTATGATAAAATCAACCACTAAAGAATTAAACAAAGCCAAAACAAGCAAAATTCTTTCATAAGACACTACATCTATACAAATTTCATCATCTTTTAAAATATATAGTTTTGGTGCATTTGCAAACATACTATGTCCAAAACCACAATTGTTTGGTAATAAAGAAGCTATCAAGGTTCTTTCATTTGTATCGCTTGCAACAGCTCTATAAGCAAGTCTAAAAAATTCTCTATCATATTTTATCAAATCAGGCTTTAGTTCTTTGCCGGTGGCCTTTTTAGCTCTTAAAAGTTCTTTGCTTTTTAAACGCTCATCAAATTTAGCCTTTTCTAAAAAATAAGTAGCTTGGCTAAAATTTGCATTAAATTGATGTATCATTTTACCTTCATATAAGGGCAAAAGTCCTTCCCTAAACTCTTCTATAAACAAATCTTTATCACTAGTCATATTTAATTCTTGTCTAAAATCTATATAATCAAAAGACAAGGTTTGAAAAGTATTGTAGCATTTTCTTAGAATTTCTAAAGCTTGCTTGTCTTTTAGCTCCATTAAGGCTAGGTGAGTTGGGCTTAGCTTTTTGATATCTTCTAAGCTTAGAGTTAAAATTTCATCTTTGTTTTTTAATGAGTTTATATCTGTTTTATAAAACATCGTTTTGATTTTATGGGCATTATTTGCTTGCGTGTTTTTTATAAGCATAAGAGCAAATTTATAGCTTCTATGAACATCTATAAAGATAGCTTTATTGTTTTCAAAACTATAAAAATACTCTAAAGTTTTATTTTCTAAAATTTCTTTTCTTAAAGTCAAGCTTCCATCTTCAAACATCAAAGCACTAGGAAGCACATAAGCTAAATTTCCATCTTGTTTTAAAAGAGAAAGATTTTTTTCTACAAAAAGACGAAATAAATTAATATCTTTTGTTAAAGAATTAGACATAAATGTGTTTTTATAATAAACATTAATTACATCTATATATGCTTTTTGTTTTTCATAATTTTGCTTTATATAATCTTTTGCTAGCAAATTGTCTTGAATTTCTTTTTTCTTGCTAGCAATTAAGCTTCTATAATCGCTTTTATATTGTGGAAAGAAATCATTGTCACTAAATTCTGATTTATCCCAAGGTGGATTACCTATGATGATATCAAAGCCTTTAAAGACTTGATTTTCTATGATTTCAGGAAATTCTAACTCATAATTAAAGAAGTTAAATTCTTTTTGATATTTGCTAATGATAGCTTTTGCTTGTTTATTTTGGCTTAAATTTTGTATATCATCTTGACTTAGAGCTTTTAGAATTTGTAATTCTTCTTTGTTAGCAAAATGAAGTGAGTTGATATAGTTTAGATATAAATTTAACTTATCAAGTTTTGGTGTGATTTCATTTTGATAGATTTGCTTGGATTGTTTGATTTGTTCTTCGTTGGTATCTTGTAGATTATCAAGCTTTTCAAATACTTCTTGTAAAATTTCAAATTCTTGAGTAATGGAATTTGTGAAAATATTTTCTTTATTTTGCTTTATTAAATTTTCAAAATCACTTATACTTGAGCCTAGCAAAGCATTGCCACATTTTATGTGATGTTCTATAAAAGAAAGTGGGGTTCCAAAGATAAAACTATCTATCCAAAGACTAAGCTTAGTAAGCTCTATACTAAATGGATTTAAATCCACTCCATAAATAATGCGTTTTAGCAAAAGTCGTTTTAAAACATCACTTTCATCTAACTCATAATCTTGCGTGAAATCTTTTATATGATTTGCGATATTTTCTTTTTCTTGTTCGTGGAGTTGCTTTAAATTTGTAAAATGTTCAAAATCTGATAAAACAATATGCGTGATAGCATTTAAAACCACAACTAAAAAATGCCCACTACCGCAAGCATTGTCTAGAATTTTAAATTTCAAAATGTTTTCATTGTTTAGTTTGTCTTTTAAAGCACTTTGGATTAAAAAATTAGCTATGGATTGAGGTGTATAAAAGCTTGCACTTGCTTTTCTTGAGTTGCTAGTATTTTTTAGATAAATTTGTCCTTTTTCATAAAAGGTATATTTTTCTAATTTTTTTGATTTTTCTAAAATTTTAAAATCATAATTATCAAAATAACACTCTATTTCTTTTGATTTTTCTTTATAGCTTACATAGTAAATATCTTCATTTGCTACTTCAAAAAAGTAAGAAAGCAAGCCTTCATAAATCGTGCCTAAATGCTCTATACTTAAGGTTTTATAATCTCTTTTAAAAGTTAAATTTTTATCTTTGTAGTATAATAATTGTTCTAAAATTTTCTTCAAGTCTTTATCGCTGAAAATCTTTGGTGTGTTTAAAAGAGTGGTTTTGCTCTCATCAAACAACCCACCATTGAAAACAGGCATGTCAAAATTGCCTTTACCTTTATTATAAATTTGAAATATCATTTCTAAATCGCCAAAGCCAGCACTTGAGCTTTCATCATCGCTTAAATTTTGCAATAAAGTTTTTATGCTAATTTTGCTTTTGAAGTATTTATGCTTTTCTAAGATATTTTCAAATTTATCTTCAAAATAAGCAATAAATAAAAGCCTAAACACAAAATATAAAGAATTTTCATAGATTAGCTTTAAATCAGCTTTAGTTTTGTTATAAATCTTAGAACCTATAAATTCAAATAAAGATTCATTGCCATTAGTTCCATAGATGATAGATTTTAAATCATCTTCTATTTTTATTTTTGATTCTTTATTAACTTGTAAAGATTTTTCTATGTGTTTTTCTTCCGTATAACTTGCTGAAGCAAAAATACTATAAAAATACGCAAAAGCTTGGTAATTTTTATCTTTTATGATTTGTTCTAAATTTATCTCATAAAATACCTTGTTTGCACTAAGTGTAGAGTTATCATAAAAACGCCAAAATCTACCATTAGTTAAAAAGCCATAATTTTTCTTAAGATTACTAAGATATCTTAAAATTTGAAAATGGGGATTTTCTTTTACTTTTTTATTATCTATTTGCACATCATAGGCTTTTGACTCCATGATAATAGTGAATTCATTGCTTGATTTTTTTGTTTCTTTGTCTAAATTTTCATAATTTGCTTTTATATTTTCATCACTAAAAAGCAAAAAATCGGGCTTTTCTAATTTACCTTGTATGATCTTTTCATCTTGTCTTATAAATTTCCACCCTAAAATGTCTAACACTTTTGATATAAATTCATCTTCAAATTGATGTTCGTTATAATTTTGAAAATTTCTTTGAGTGGCGTTGTATAGACAGATTATATTATCTAAGGTTGTTTTATATGTGTTTTCATTTTTAGTGAAATTATAAATATTTGGAAAATCCACCTCTAGAGCATAGTTGGTAAAAAGATTATTATCAAGATATTTTTTAATTTCTTCATAAAAATTCATAGAACAACCTTAGTATTTTTTAAAATGATAACAAAAAGAACTTTTTAAAATGCTAAGAAATACTATCAAGCTTTATAATGAATTTAAATTTAGAATTAATAAAAACCTTACCATCTATCTTAAAAGAAGCCTTCCTTGAAGTCCTATCAATAATAAGAAACCTTTGATGAAATTAAATTATTAAAATACTAAATTCTAATAAATTGATATATGAAAGATTAAATTTGGTGGAGACGAGGGGAATTGAACCCCTGTCCAAAAATAAAACAACCACGGCATCTACATGCTTAGCAAAGGTGAAAATTTCATCTAGCCAAACTCACCTTCCAAAATTTCAAGCTAGACTAAGACTTTAACTTCAATCAAAACTTGTCAAATTTCAATCTACACTATCAAAAATGACCAAATCCTAAGCTAGATAGTATCGCTTAAAATTCAGGCTCAACTGAACTTACGCAGCTTTAGCGTAAGCAGGAGCAAATTTAACGTTGTTTGCGTTTAATTTTAATTTGAGCTTTATACGCTTTGCTCAAAGCGACATGCCACCAAGGCCACTCTACTCCTGTCGAAGCCAAGTCGTCCCCATTATTTAGAAATTTTATCAGGAACATTTGCAATTTGAGGGTTAAATACACTTAAAAAAGAAGCATTTTTTTCATAATCACTGCAATATCTATCAAGCTGCTCACCCACTAAAAACATCCAATCCACAAATTCATCACTAGCAGGCCCATCAAATTTAGCTGCTTCTTGCATAATTTCCTCACAAAATGTGCAAAAATTTGCAATCTCATCTAAATTTAATCTTTTAGCAGCCCAAACTACATTGTGAATATTTTGCTCTAAGTCTTTTAAAGCTTCTTTGTATTTTGAGCTATCACTGCTTAGCTTTACTATCAAAGGCTCTAAAACATCGCAAAGACTTCTAAAAAAATACAAAAAACGCTCGATTTCTTCAAGCTCGTAATCTAACTCTAATTGCTCTAAAATTCCCATAAAAACTTCTATAATCTAAGTTTAAATGTTTATTTTAGCAAATTTTAGATAAAATTAAAATTTCTTAGCAAAATAAAATGGAAAAAATATGGATAGAATCGTAGAGATTGAAAAATTCTCCCCTGATGAAACTTATGAAACAAGTCTTAGACCTTCAAATTTTGATGGCTACATAGGACAAGAAAATATTAAAAAAAATTTAGAAATTTTTATCAAAGCTGCTAAAAAAAGAAATGAATGTCTAGATCATATCCTTTTTAGTGGGCCTGCAGGACTTGGTAAGACAACTTTAGCAAACATTATCTCATATGAAATGAATGCAAATATCAAAACTACTGCTGCACCCATGATAGAAAAAAGCGGGGACTTAGCTGCGATTTTAACTAATCTTAGCGAGGGAGATATTTTATTTATCGATGAAATTCATCGCTTAAGTCCCGCCATAGAAGAAGTACTTTACCCTGCTATGGAGGATTTTCGTCTTGATATTATCATCGGCAGTGGCCCTGCTGCACAAACGATAAAAATCGATTTACCCAAATTTACTTTAATAGGTGCTACTACAAGAGCAGGTATGCTAAGTAATCCTTTACGCGATCGCTTTGGTATGCAATTTCGCTTGGAATTTTATAAAAATGAAGAGCTTGCTATCATTTTAGAAAAAGCAGCTCTAAAGCTTAATAAAACTTGTGAAAAAAAAGCTTCTTTAGAAATAGCCAAACGCAGTCGCTCAACCCCAAGAATAGCATTAAGATTGCTTAAGCGTGTAAGAGACTTTGCTGATGTAAATGATGAAGAAATCATTAGCGAAAAAAGAGCTAAACAAGCACTTGATTCTTTAGGGGTAAATGAGCTTGGTTTTGACGCGATGGATTTGCGGTATTTAGAGCTTTTAACTGAAGCTAAAAGAAAACCTATAGGACTTTCTAGTATAGCTGCAGCATTAAGTGAAGATGAAAATACCATAGAAGATGTGATAGAGCCATATTTACTAGCAAATGGCTATATAGAAAGAACAGCCAAAGGTCGCATTGCAAGCTTAAAAAGCTTTGATGTTTTAAAATTAAAATATAACAAAGGTTTATTTGATGAAAAGTAGTAATTTTTTCTTGATTAGTTTTATTTTGATCATTTTATTTTGGGTACTTTTTTTGTTTAAACCTTTTTTGATGAATATAGCCATAGCAAGTTTAATGGCTGTTTCTACTTCTAATGTTAATGTTAAATTTTTAAGTATTTTCAAAGGTAAAAAAGTCGTTGCTGCAGCAGCTACTACTGCTTTTATGCTAGCTTTATTTTTTATCCCTTTTGTATATGCTATTATAGAGCTAGCAAAGGCTGCAAAAGGTTTTGATATAAGCTATTTTCACAATACCATAGAATATTTTAAAAATTATTCCCTACACCTACCCGAATCTTTAAGCTTTATAGAACCCAAAATCAAAGAAGCATTAGCAAGTATTGACTTAAATTCTATCTCTAAAAATGTTTTAACCTATCTTTCAAGCGCAACTAAATTTGGCACTAAATTTCTAACTGACATGGTATTAATTTGTGTATTTTATTTCTTTGCTAATCTTTATGGAGCCCAACTCATTGGCTATATAAAAAGCATAGTGCCTATGAAAAAAGAAGAAACTCAAGGCATTTTAAGTGAAGTGAGTAATGTAATGTCTGTGGTGTTTTATTCTATGGTGCTAAATGCCATTTTACAAGGGGTGCTTTTTGCTATCATTACTAAATTTTATGGTTATGATGCGATTTTAATGGGAATATTATTTTGCTTTAGCTCTTTAATCCCTGTGGTAGGTGGGGCCTTAGTTTATGTGCCTGTCTCTTTATATGAATTTGCAAATAATAATCTAAGCGGTGCTTTAGTGATTTTCATTTATAGCGTGGTAATGATATCTTTTATCGCAGATACTTTAGTAAAACCTTATATCATTAAATGGATCAATGAAAAACTTGTTCAAATTCCAACACAAATTAACGAACTTTTAATTTTCTTTGCGATGATAGCAGGAATTTCAAGTTTTGGCTTTTGGGGTATTATCCTTGGACCTGCTATTTTAACTTTCTTTATTTCTACTTTAAAATTATATGTGATTTTAAAAGAAAAGCATTTTGTATAAAAGCGATTATTTTCCAATAATCGCTAAAATTTCTTCTTCGCTTGTAAGTTTTTTATTGTATTTAATCACTAAAAATTTAGAGTTTTTATACACATCTAAAACTCCATTTATGCCTTTAATCATATTTAAATCATGTTTTGTTTCTAAAGATAAATAGACATTTTTAAAATCTGCCGGACTTTGTAAAAACAAAAGCAACACAAACCAAATTACAGACAAAGCTATCAAAATAAAAGCAAGAGCAACTAAACTAAAATGGTGTAAAAAATACCCTCCAACGACACCACCTAAAAAGCTTCCAAAATAGCCAAAAGCATTAAACACACCCAAAGCTGCGCCTTTTTCATTTACCTTAGCAAATTTACTCGCACAACTTTGCATAATAGGCTCATGCAAATTAAATCCTATAAAAAACACTACAACACCCACCATAAACACTAAAGCATTATGCGAAAAAGCAAATATAATATAAGCAATGATAAAAAACGCCACACCTAAAAGCAATATCTCTTTACTTAAGCCTCTTTTTTCTCCTAAAGAACCCGATAAACCCATAGCTAAAAACCCAAGCACCATAGAGCTAACATAAACATGCCATAAATTCTCACTTGGATAATTAAACTCATGTACTAAAACCAAAGGAATACTTAAAAACGCAATACTCATAAGCATTTTTTGCATACAATTAGTAAGATTCATCAAAGCTAAGTTTTTTTCTTTTAAAAGTTTTTTTAATGGGGTTTTAGTATTTTCATGTACTATTGTATGCTCTTTTGGCACAACGCTAAATAAAAGCACTATACAAATTAAACTCAAAATAGCACTTAAATCAAACAAACTTGAAAGTCCAAATTTAGCACTCATTAAAGGAGAAAGCACCAAAGAAGCTGCAAAAGAAAGTCCTATAAATGAACCCATGATGGCCATAGCCTTACCGCGATTTTCTTCATTGATAAAATCACTTATCATAGCAGTAGCTACTGCTCCTATGGCTCCTGCACCTTGTAAAAGCCTTCCAAACATCATCGTATAAATATCATCAGCATATGAACATACCAAAGAACCTATGATAAACACCACAAGTCCTATTAACATAGTTTTTTTACGCCCTATTTTATCTGAAATAATACCAAAAGGAACTTGCAATGCCATTTGAGTTAGAGCATACACACCTACTAAAAGCCCTACTAAAAACTCATTAGCTCCTTTTAAATTTAAAGCATATAAACTTAAAACCGGTAAAACTATAAACAATCCAAAAAATCTAGTTCCTACAATAAAAGACAAAGGTAAAACGGTTTTTAACATCTTTTCTCCTTATAAAGGATAATTTTACTATGATTTTGATAAACTTTTTTTAAAGTCAAAACAAAAAGAGTAATTTATGAAGAAAAAATTAAAAACCATTCTAGCAACTTCTAACGCACACAAAGTAGAAGAAATCAAAAAATTTTTAACTACTTATGAAATTTATGCCTTAAATGAAATCATCACCCCTTTTGAAATCATCGAAGATGGCACAAGTTTTAAAGAAAATGCTTTGATAAAATCTAAAGCTATTTTTAATGCTTTAGGCAAAAAACAAAATGAATTTATCACCTTAAGCGATGATAGTGGTATAAGCGTAGAGGCTTTAGACAATGCGCCAGGGATTTTTTCTGCAAGATACTCTCAAGAAGGCACTGATGAGGCCAATAGAAACAAGCTCATCCAAGCTTTACATGAAAAAAATCTACATCAAAGCAAAGCTTTTTACACTGCAGCCATAGCCATAAGCTCAAAATATGGACATTTTAGCACGCATGGATATATGCATGGCCTTGCTATTGACACTCCAAGGGGTAATAATGGCTTTGGGTATGATCCTTTATTTATCCCAAAAGGTTTTGATAAAACTTTAGGTGAATTAGACGAGCAAGTAAAATTAAAAATTTCACACCGCTCACAAGCACTAATGTTTGCTACTTATATCTTAAGGGTATTAGAAAAAATGGAGTATTAATGAAACAATTTATAAAATATATGCTTATTGCTTTTGGTGTTTATGTGATTTGGATTTTACTTTATTTTAATTTTGCTTTAAAATAATGATAAGTTAAAATAAAACTTGGCAATAAAAAAAGCGAGCCAAACAAAAGCAAGCTCATAGCTAAAACCGTAAGCAAACCAAAATAAATCGTCGGGATAAAATTACTGCTAATCATCACTAAAAAACCTAGAATAATCGTAACACTAGTATAATAAATCGCACTTCCTATACCTATATGTGAAGCTTTTATAGCCTCTTCTAAGCTTTTATGTTTTAATTCTTCTTTAAAACGATGAATATAATGAATCATATCATCAACCCCTATTCCTATACAAATAGCAGCTATGGTAATACTCATAATATCAAGTGGTATATTTAAAACACCCATTAAGCCAAACACTAAAGCTAAAGGTATAAGATTGGCCAAAATTGCCACAAAAGCATAAACAAAACTTCTAAAAATCACCACAAACAAAGCAAAAATCACAAGCACCACAAAGGCTAAAGTGTCAAATTGTGATGAAAAAAGACTTTGAAGCATATTATTATACAAAGGCATAATACCACTGATTTTAACCTCTACATTATCATTTTGCAAAAGCTCATTTAAGTCTTTTTCAAGCTGTTTTAAAAAAGCATCGCGTCTTAAATTTGGATCACTATCTAGCATACGCACACTAAATCGCAACTCATTATTTTCTACACTAACAAAAGGGGTTAAAACTTGCTTTTTAAAATTCTCATCTAAATTTTCATATAAAAACGCTAGAGCAAAATCATCTAAAGTCTTACCATCATTAATGCTTTTTCCAAGCTCTAGCAAACTTTGCAAGCTAAGCACAGAACCTACATATTTTTGCTTACTTAAAAACTCATGAACCTTAGCAGCTATTCTTGTTTTTTCACTACTAAAAAAATACCTATCATCTTTGGATAAATCATCAAATTCTTGTTCAAACTCATCTAAGCTTTCATTTTGTTTTGGATTTTGCTTAAATTTGACAATCACATCTAAAGGCATAGTTCCACCTAGCTCTTTATCTATAATCAACAAACCTTGTTTAATCCTAGAACTATCTTTAAAATAACTCACAAAACTATTTTCTACTTTAATTTGCAAAATTCCATACAAAGCAAAAGCTACACAAAATAAACTTATACCATAGATAAATTTTCTATGTTTTAAACTTACATTTGCACAAAAACTTAAAAATTTCAACGAATTTTGATTAAGCTCTTTAAAATTTAAACGCGGCATTAATACTAAAATACTTGCAAAATAAATATAAGCTAAAATCAAACTCACACTGATGCCAAGGCTCATCATAATACCAAGTTTAATAATAGGCTCAATATCTGAAAAAACAAAACTTAAAAACCCAACAACCGTGGTTAAAATAGCAAAAAAACTAGGACTTGCTTTATCAAGTAAGGTTGAGAGCAAAAGCTTATAAACGCTAGCTTTTGGGTGTTTGTGTAAATTTTCTATAAAATGCACGATTAAGTGTATCACAACAGAGACAGTGATAATGAGTACCAAAGCTACATAGTTTGAAGACACCACAGTAATATCAAAGCCCAAAAGTGCGAAAATCCCGCTTGAAGTAAAAAGTGAAACCACACAAATTCCCAAAGCCAAAAACACTAAACACAAAGAGCCAAAAAACCACCAAAGTGCTATAAATAAAAGCCCTATTAAGCTAAGTCCATAAATTTTTAAATCATTTTTTACATAATTAATCATATCATTAGCGATCATTTCAACACCACCAAGGTGTAAAAAGTCTCCATTTTGACTATATTTAGATACTATTTTAGTAATTTCTTCTAATCTTTTTGCACTAAATTCCCTTGAGCTTTCTTGGTGCTTTTTAATCAAGGCTCTAAAATGCTCTTTTTCATTTTCACTTTTTGCACTATCTCTTGAATTAATCAAGTCATTATAAACAAGATCAGGTGCTAGATAAATCAAAATTCCCGTTGTTTTTCCATCTTTTGAGATGATATTATTTTTATAAAAGGGTTGATTTAAAATTTCTTTTTTAGCTAGATTAACATCCACATCTTGACTAAAAATATTAGGTATATTTTGGATAAGCTCTTTTAATTCTTTACCTTTAGAACTTGCAAGTAAAGGCGCATTAGTGATAGAAAGTACCTTTTGCACACCATTGATTTTTTCTAAATCAAGGGTTAAGTTTTTGATAGTTTCTAAATTTTCTTTAGCAAAAATATCTTTATTTTTAGGAGCAAAAGCAAGCATTAAAAAATTATCATTGCCATAACGTGCTGAAACTTCTCTATATAGTTTCAAACCCTCATCATGCTCTAAAAGCAAGCTTTCAGCACTTGCATCAACACTTAAATTTTTAGCAAAAAAACTAAAAAATATACAAAAGATTAAAGTAATCCCCAAAGTTAGCTTTGGGAAATTAAGAAAAATTTTTAAAATTTTACTTAGCATTATTTAGAAAAATCAACACTAGAAAGCTTTTCAAGCAAGGTTTTAAAATCACCATTTTGTAAGACATCTTTAAATTGTGAGCGATAAGTTTGTATAATACTTATACCAAAAATATCCACATCATAAATTTGCCAGTCATTATTTTTATCATAAAATTTAAAGATTACAAAATTTTCTTTACCATCTACTATCATAGAAGTTTTTAAAAAGGCTCTTTTATTTTTTTCTTCTAAATTAATCACTTTTAATTTTTGAGAATCATACAAAGCAAGCTTATCTGTGAAACTTTTTTTAAGGTTTTTTTCAAAAGCTTTGTTAAATTCATTTTTTTCATTTTCACTTAATTTTTCATATCTTGTAGAAAGACTAAGCTTAGCCATAAACTCATAATCAAAAACACCATCAAATAAAGTAAAGATTTTTTCCGCTGCTTTAGCTTTATCGTTTTTATTTTGATCTAGAATTTTTAAGCTCTCATCAATTTTTTCTTGCATGGTTTTAGAAATATCTTGCAAATTTAAAGCAAAAGCAAATACTACGCTAAAAAGCAAAACTATGATTTTTTTCATTTTATCTCCTTATTTGATGAGTTCTTGGCGTCTTTGTTCATACGCATCGCGTATAAAAATGTAATAATCTACACTATTTTGGTAAATATCATCTATTTTTTCATACTCAAAACTTAATTCATTGAGTTTTAATGCAGCATTTACACCCACACCAACCCAAAAATTCTCAATATACCCCTCAGGCACCATAAACCAATTTACAGGCAAAGCTAAAGCATCTCTTACATTATAAGGGCCTAAAAACGGGAGCACTAAATGCGCTCCACTACCTACTCCCCATTTACCCAAAGTCGTTCCAAAATCAGCTTCATAACTTTTTAAAGGAGTTTTACTCGCACTATCTAACAAACCAAATCCAAAAATCACATTCACACAAAATCTTCCAAATTCCTCACCAGCTTTTCTAAATTCTAAACTTAAAAGATGATTAATAAATCTAAAAGGTGATCTTGTGGTATCAAAAGCATTTTTTACACCTGTTCTTATAAAGCTTGGAGTAATGCTTTTATAAGAAAGCACAACCGGTCTTAAAAAATAAGTATAAAGATCATAATTAAATTTATTCATAGCTTTATTGTAAGTATAAAAGCTATCTTTGACTTCTTTTTTTTGATATTCTTGTTCAAAATCTTCAAAGTCATTTGCTAAAATCAAAGTGTTAAAAAATAAACACAAAGTTAGTATGTATTTTAACAAGCTTTTTCCTTTTAAAATTTCATAAATTGAAATCTTATATTATACAAAAATTAAAATAAATTTTTACATTAAAAATATTCTTTAAAAAAAAATTAGTAATTTTTATTTACTTATGAAATAAGTCTTAGAAAATATGCAAAAAATATAAATTTATTTTTGCTTTTAAAAATAAGCTATAATTTTTTTAAAATTTACTATTAAAAGGATAAAAAATGAAAAAAATTTTTACCCTACTTTTTTTGTGTATTTTTGGCTATAGTGCTGATGTAAATATCGCTGCAGCTGCAAATGTAGCTTACGCTTTTAAAGCCTTGCAAAAAGAATTTCAAAAAGAAAACCCTGATATTAGTATCAATGTAAGCTTAGGCGCTAGTGGAAATTTAGTCTCACAAATTAAAAATGGTGCGCCATTTGATATATTTATGGCTGCAAATATGAAATTTGCACAAAGCTTGTATGATGATAATTTTACTAGCACAAAACCTGTTATTTATGCTCAAGGAGCTTTAGCTTTACTCAGTGTTAGAATGGATTTAAGCAAAGGATTAGACACACTTAAAGAAGAAAAAGTAAAAATCATCACCATAGCTAATCCCAAAGCTGCTCCTTATGGTCAAGCTAGCATAGAAACTTTACAAAATACTAAAATTTATGAGCAAACAAAAGCTAAAATCATCGAGGCAAAATCTATAGGAGAAGCACTTACTCAAACATTAAAAGCAGCCGATGTGGGTTTTATAGCAGCAAGTGCTTTATATGAAGATACGCTAAAATCTTATAAACTCCAAGAAGGAAAAAATTATATTTTAATCAATCCAAAGCTTTATGAACCAATCAATCAAGGCATTGTTATCACTTCTTATGGTAAAGATAATGCTAAAGCTAAGAAATTTTATAATTTTATTTTAAGCAAAAAGGCTAAGGAAATTTTCAAAGCTTATGGCTATAATATCCCATGATTAAAGCTAAAATAAATACTATAAAAAATCATGAAAATATAAACTGGGTAGAATTTCTTATAAATAAACATAAATTATTTATGCTTGCTTTAGAACTTGATGAAAAAGCAAGCATTGATCAAGAAGTTTTACTAGCTTTTAAAAGTAGCGAGTGCTTACTTAGTAAAAAAAATTTAGAAAATTCATTTTTAAATACCTTTTATGCAAAAATCATTGATATTTTTCAAGGACAAATCATCACTATCGTAAGATTAGAAAATGAAATTTGCACTTTCGAAGCTCAAATTAGCACCCATGAGTTTTTAGAGCAAAATTATCAAAAAAATGATTTTGTATTTGCTTATGTACATCCTAGTGCTTTATTTATCAAAGAGTATTTATGCTAAAACTTGACTTTGAAAAAATCTTTAAAAATAAAGAAAAAGAATTTAAACTTAAGATTAAATTTGAAGTTAAAGAAGGAGAATTTTGTGCTATTTTTGGAAAAAGTGGTAGTGGTAAAACTACGCTTTTGAGAATTTTAGCAGGTTTTGAAAAAGCACAAGGAATTTGCACTTTTAATAATACGATATTTTTTGATGATAAAAACTTTCTAAGCCCACAAAAAAGAAAACTTGGCTTTGTTTTTCAAGATTATGCTTTATTTGAAAATATGAATGTAGAACAAAACTTACTTTTTGCTAAAAAAGATCTAAAATTTGCTAATGAGCTTTTAGAACTTTTAGATTTAAGCAAACACAAAAAAAGTCATATTTTAGAACTAAGCGGGGGACAAAAACAACGCGTAGCTTTAGCAAGAGCCATTATGCAAAAACCCAAACTTTTACTTTTAGATGAGCCATTTAGTGCCTTAGATAATGAGATAAAACTACACTTGCATGATTATCTTTTAAATATACATAAAACTTATAAAATCACTACTATTTTAATCAGCCATGATGTAAGTGAAGTTTATAAACTAGCTAATAAAGTCATCATTTTAGAAAATGGAGCTATCATCAAAGAAGGCTCGCCTAATGAAGTTTTTTTAAAGACACAAGGCTCGCAAAAATTTGCCATAAAAGCACGCATTTTAAAACTACAAAAGCAAGATAGCATATTTATAGCCATACTTGCCATAGGTAATCAAATCAGCCAAGTAGCACTAAGCCCTTTAGAAGCTAAAGATTTTAAAGAAAATGATGAAGTGCTTTTGAGCCAAAAAGCTTTTGCGCTAAATTTAACTAAGATATAAAAAACAATGTTAAAATAAGATAAATTATCACAAGGTTATAAATGACTTATGGATTTTTTATCTTAAAATTTTATACTAGCTTATGGACAAAATGGAAGATAAGATTATCTTGTGGTTATTTTATAGCCCCTACTGCACCACCTTTTATCCTTTTGTAGTTTCATTTTTAAATTAATTTAAAAGGATATATAAAATGCATTGGCTAGTATTAGCAATTAGTATAATTTTTGAAGTGATTGCAACAAGCTCGATGAAGTATGCAAGCATAAGTAAAAATAATCTTTATTTAATCGTTTTTGCGGTGTTTTTTTCATTTTCTTTAGCAGGTTTATTTTATGCTTTGAAAAAAATTGATTTAAGTATAGCTTATGCAACTTGGGCAGGTTGTGGTTTGGCATTAGTTAGTGTGGTGGGATTTTTAATCTTTAAAGAAGCAATTACTCTTAATAAAATCATTTTTATTATTTTAATCATCACTGGAGTGGTGGGATTAAAACTTAGTGCTTAAGCCTTTTGGCTTAAAGCACATTCATACTTTGTATCATTACTTTTGCTTTACATTCAGCACAGCAATATAGTGTTTTTATCTTAGCTTCATCACCCATAAATCTTGGCTTCATAATGCTAGCAATTTTCTCAATGGCCTTTTTAGTAGCAAATTCTTTCCCACACTCTACACAAGCAAAAAGTTCATCTTGAGCTAAAACCATAAAAGAAAAATACTCTTTTTCCAAATCTATCCCACTTCTTTGAAGCATTAAAGTATCTTTTTCAGCACAACTTGCCTCACAATACCCACAGGTAGTACATAAACTTGCGTTAAATTTCAAAGAATTATCTTTAGTATCAGCCACTAAAGCTCCTACATTACAAGCTCCCACACAAGAAAGACATAAAGTACAGGTGTCTGCATTGATGGTGATTTTTCCATAGCGTATCCATTCTTTACTTGGGATATTGCCTAAATTTTCTTCCTTTATAAGCTCTCTTAATCTTATAGCAAAATCTTCTCTTTTTAAAAGCGCAGGGTTATAAGATATAAATTTGAGATTTTCTATAAAATGTGCTTGATTTATAGCCTCTAAAAGTTCTTTTTCATCTTTAGCTAGAAAAATTGCGTTTTGTTTAAATTTTCTTTGAAAAATTTCATTCATCAAAGCTATCACTTCTAAAGCACCTTGCGATAAGCCATCACTATAAAAAATCACACTCGCACCACTTGTTTGAAGCATAGCTAAAAAATGTGCTTGATCAAGATAATTCTCGCCTTTAATCATAAAAGGCATTACATCTTCTTTTAAAGTGATATTTAAATTTTCTATAGACATTTTCTCAGGGATTATTAAAATGATTTTATCTTCATAAAATTTTAAAATTTCATAAAAGCTATTGCGTGGCATAGGTGCATAATCAAGCGCTCCACTAGGACAAATCCCTACACAATCACCACAGCTTAAACAATCCACATGAGAAAATTCTAATTTTCTTTGCTCATCATCTTTTAAAATAGCCACACTAGGACAAATTTCAGCACATTTTCCACAATGAATACTTCTTCTTTCATGGTATTGACAAATGCTATCATCATAACTAATATAATTTCTAAATTTATATTTTGGAGAATTAGAATTTAAAAGTTTTATAAGTTCTTCTTGACTTAAGGTGGTTAAATCATAGCAACCACTTTGTTGATCAAAACTTTCTTTTTTTACATCATATAAGAAAAAATCACAATCAATCTCTACTTGCTCATTATCTTTTAAAGCTATCACGCAAAGCTCACCTACACAACCCAAAACACCCAAACATTGCTCATTACTTAGTTTTAAAACCTTGTATTCTTGTTTTTTTAAGCTTTCAATAAGCTCATTTTGATCCTCATTGCTTACAATAATTACATTTTTACCCACTTCTTTGGTATATTCTAAATCAAGCCCTAAATCATAAACTTTAGATCTAATTTTATATAAGGACTCAATAGTTTTGGCTTTTTTAAGCACATCATCTTGTGAGTTTTTAAGGTAAAAATTAATCTCAGGTGCATAAACTTCAGGATTTAAAAGCTTTGAATTTCCTATAAAAACTTCTTCATTACAGGCTTTTTGAACTATGCTAATATCATCACTTAAAGGAATTAAATCTTCATTTTCTAAAAATACAAAATCTTTCATAACACTCTCTTTTAAATTTTTTAATCTTAATTATATAAATTTCATTATAAAAAAGTTATAATTTTACTAATTTATTCTTAAGGTTTAAGATGAACAAATTTAGAAATTTTCCACCTATAAACACACTTATAAACGATGAAAACTTGGCTAATTATCCTTTGTATTTAAGATCTCATTTTGCAAAAATAGTTGTTTCAAATTGTAAAAAAGAACTAAGTAAAAATGAAAATTTAAATTTTAGCTTGCAAGATTTGCTAAGTAAAATTGCCCAAAGTATTGATGAGTTTTTAAACATGCAAAGTCAAAGTTTGATCAATGCTAGTGGAGTTATCATACATACTAATCTTGGTCGTAGCATTATTGATGAGAGTATTTTTGAAAGAACTAAAGAAATCATCTGCTCTTATTCTAATTTAGAGTTTAACATGCAAAGTGGTAAAAGAGGCTCAAGGTATAACGCACTTAGTGCAAATTTAAAAATATTATTTGATTGCGAAGATTGCTTGATTGTTAATAATAACGCTTCAGCTGTATTTTTAATCTTAAATACCTTAGCAAAAAATGAGGAAGTTATTACTTCAAGAAGTGAGCTAGTTGAGATTGGGGGAAATTTTAGAATTCCTGAAGTTATGCTAGCAGCTGGAGTTAAACTAAAAGAAATAGGCACGACTAATAAAACTCATTTATATGATTATGAAAAAGCTATCAATGAAAATACTAAGATGATTTTAAAAACTCATCGTTCTAATTTTGCTTTTAAAGGATTTTTCGAAGAAGTAAGCTTAAGTGAAATTCATGCTTTAGCAAAAAAGAAAAAACTCATATCTTATTATGATTTGGGCGCTGGATGGTGTGAAAAGATTAATAAACAACTTAGTAAAAATGAGCCAAGTGTAAAAGAGCTTTTAAAACATTGTGATATTTTAAGTTTTAGTGGCGATAAGCTTTTTGGCTCTACTCAAGCAGGCATTATACTTGGAAAGAAAAAATACATTCAACAATTAAAGAAAAATCAACTTCTAAGAATGCTAAGGGTTGATAAAATCACTCTAGCTTTTTTAAATGAAACTGCTAAAGCATACTTAGAAAAAGAATATGAAAAAATCCCCACACTAAAACTTTTAAATGATGATTTAAAAACCGTAGAAAAAAAGGCTCTCTTTGTCAAAGAAAAAATTCCTATAAAATGTGAGTTAAAAGCTTCTAAAAGTTTAGTAGGTGGTGGCTCTATGCCTGATAAAAGCTTAGATACTTTTGTGTTAAGTTTTGATGAGAAAGCTTTGCTTTTACAAGAAAAATTTAGAAAAAAAGGCGTAATCGGCCGTGTTGAAAATGGGCATTTTGTGCTAGATTTTAGAAGTATTTTAGAAAAAGATTTAAACAAAATAATAAGCATTATTAAAGAGGTATTTCATGCATAGTATCATCATAGGCACTGCTGGGCATATTGACCATGGTAAAACTTCGCTTATTAAAGCTTTAAATGGTTTTGAAGGTGATAATTTAAAAGAAGAGCAAGAAAAAGGCATTACGATTAATCTTAGTTTTTCAAATTTAAAAAGTGAAAATTTAAATATTGCTTTTATCGATGTGCCTGGGCATGAAAGTTTAATTAAAACTATGATAAGTGGTGCTTTTGGCTTTAGAGTATGTATGTTTGTCATAGATATAAACGAGGGTTTAAAGGCTCAAAGTATAGAGCATTTAAGGGTTTTGGAATTTTTAGGCGTAAAAGATGTAGTGCTTATTTTGAGTAAGGTTGATTTATGCAAGGATTTAGTACAAAAGCAAGCAGAGCTTTTAAAAGAATTAAAAGCCTTTAAAATCAATATCTTAAAAGTTTTTCCAACAAGCATTTATGATGAGCAAAGTATATTAAATTTAAAAAACTATCTACTTAGTTTAAAGCCTAAAGAAAATGATGAAAATTTGATTTTTAGATACTACATTGATAGGGTTTTTTCTCTAAAAGGTATAGGAACGGTAGTAACAGGGAGTTTAAATGAAGGAAAAATAAGCAAAAATGAAAAAATATTTTGCCTTGAAAATCAAAAAGATATCATTGTAAAAAACATACAAATTCATGAAGAAAATGTTTTAGAAGCAAAAGCTTATAATAGAGTTGCTTTGAGTTTAAATTGTGATTATCATGAGTTAAAAAAAGGCTATATATTAAGTAAAAAAGGTGTTTTTAAAAGCTTTAAAAGTATCGATGGGGTTGTTTTTAGTACAGAGATTAAACACGGGAGTATTTTAGAATTTTGTAGTGGCTCAAAAAAGCTTAATACAAAAATTAGTGTAATCAAAGAATTTGAAGATAAAACTTATATTAGCTTAGAGTTTGATAAAAACCTACCTTTGTGTTTTGATGATAAATTCATCTTGCTTGAAAATGGGCGTATTAAAAGTGGTGGTGTGGTTCTTAATGCGGTAAGTGAGCCTTTAAAAAAAGATATAAAAGCTAAGTATTTAGCACTTTTAGAACAAAAAGATTTTAAAAAAGTATTTGAGTTTTTAAAACAAACTCACAAACTTGGCTTTGGATTACTTTCAAGCTATCAACGCTTTAAACTCACTCATGAGCAAGCCCTAAACCTAGCAAAAAGCTTAAATCATGTTTTTGTCGATGAGCAAGCTTTAAATGTATATGATTTAAATGCTATACAAACTTTGAAAGAATTTATTGATTTTATTTTCTCTAAAAATCCTTATGCTTTAATCTCGCCTCATTCTATCGCCTTAAGGCTTAGCTGGGCAAGTGAGAGCTTTTGCGCTTATACACTCAAGCAAATGCAAGAAAAATTAGATTTTAAAGATGGCATATGGTTTTTAAAAGGACAAGATTTTGAAAAATTACAAGAAAAGGCTCATTGTGAGCTTTATGAAATTTTAAAAAAAGAAGGTATAAAACCTACCGCACCTTACAATCTTTATGAATATTTAGAGCTTGATAGGAAAAATGGAGATCTTATCTTAAAAAAACTCACTAAAGAAAACAAAGTCAAAAGATTAGCACATAATCTTTTTATAGAAAAAAATACTCTTGAAAATCTCATGCAAGAGTTTTTAAAACTTTTGCAAAATCATCATTTAGATGTAGCTTTTGTTAAAAATCATTTTCAAATTTCAAGAAAATATGCCATAGCTTATTTAGAATATCTTGATAAAAACTATCCTCAAGTTAAAAAAATAGAGGAAAAAAGAATATTAAAAATCTAAGTGTTAAAGATTACATTTTATAATGTGCAAAAATTTTAAAACAAAGGAAAATGATGAAAAAATCTTTAGCTCTCTTAACCCTTGCTAGCTCTTTATTTGCTGCAAGTAATGAAGAAATTATTAATTTTTTTAAGAAAAATCCAAATTTATCAAATGCAAACATTAGTGTTTCTAGTAGAGAAAAAATTCCTGATACTAACTTTGAAGCTGTGATAGTTAATTTTGAAATTAGTGGTAAAAATTTCCAAGAAATCGTTTTCACTCAAGATAATATCATCACAACTGAAGTAATTGATGTAAAAAAAGGTGAATTTTACTCTCAAGTTTATCAAGCAAAACTCATGGAAAAACAACAAGCTGAATTTTCAAAAAAAGCTCTAGTTGAACTTAAAAAAGAAAAAATGTTTATTTCTTTAGGCGATAAAAACAAACCTTTACTTTATGTTTTTAGCGATCCTGAATGTCCATATTGTAGAATGCATTTAGATAAAATAGAAGAAACACTAAAAACCCATCAAGTGAAATTTATCTTAACCCCTATCCATGATACTAGTGCTTTTGAAAAATCTGCATTAATTTACAAAGAAAGTAAAAATGCTAAAGATGATGCACAAAAAATCGCTATCATGAAAAAATATTATGATAAAAATTTAAAAGATTATAAAAAACCTAGTGAAGCTGAGGTTAAAGCAGTAAGAGAAACTTTCGCAAAATACTCTAAACTTGGTCTTCGTGCTGTGCCAACTATAATCGATGCTCAAAAATAATTTTTTCTTGCTTGTGTTTGCACTATTTTTAAGTGCTTGCACAGGCCCTATGCAAACTTTTATCCAAACAAATAATGAAGGTATTTTCCTGCATGCTAATAAAAATCAAAGTTTTTCTTTACACATCAATAATCCTTCAAAATTAAACACAAATTTAGAAGCCAAGCTCGCTCAAAAATTACAAAATTTAGGCTTAGTTTTAAATAATGTTCAAAGTGATTATAAAATTTATATCAATATAGTAGATTTTAAGAAATTTTCTTACGCGCAAAGATTACGCGCTTCTAATGCGAGATTTTTTTATAATGACTTTGATAAAATAGATGATGTTTTTGAAATGGAAGTAGAAAATTACTATCTTTTGCAAGTTAATTTACAAATTAGCTCCAAAAACTCTACTCAAAGCACCTCGCTTTTAGCAAGAACTGCTTATCTTGGCAATATAGACAGAGCCAAAGAGTCTTTAGAAGAAAAAATCGCTAATCAAATAACAAGCTTTTTTTATATACACTAAAGATGGCATTTAAGCCATCTTTTTAAATATAACCATGATCAATCATCGCATCAGCTACTTTTTTAAAGCCTGCTATGTTTGAACCTACTACTAAATTTCCTTCATGATTATAAGCTTTTGCACACTCGTATGAATTTTCAAAAATATTTTTCATAATCTTATATAATTTTGCATCAACCTCCTCAAAGCTCCATTGACACATACTTGCATTTTGTTGCATTTCAAGTTGAGAAGTCGCTACACCACCTGCATTAGCAGCCTTAGCTGGCGCAAATAAAAAGTCTTTTTGATTTAACATAAAATCGATCGCTTCAAGTGTGCTTGGCATATTAGCTCCCTCTGCTACCATACGACAACCATTGTGATATAAGGTTTTAATATCTTCTAAATTTAATTCATTTTGCGTAGCACTTGGAAAAGCTATATCACAAGGTATACTCCATACTCCATTACAACCTTGTTTATACGCACTTTTTGGAGTAAAAATAGCACCTTTTTTAAGCATTGCATAATCACTCACTCTAGCTCTTTTTACTTCCTTAATTTCTTTTAATAAATCTAAATCTATCCCATCTTTATCATAAACAAATCCATCGCTATCGCTTATTGTGATTGCTTTTGCACCAAGTTGATGTAATTTTTCTATGGTATAAATTGCCACATTTCCACTACCTGAAACTGCACACTCTTTTCCTTCTAATGCATTGTTATATTTTGCTAGCATTTCTTGAGTAAAATACACACAGCCATACCCTGTTGCTTCTGTTCTTACTAAACTTCCACCCCATGGAATTTTCTTTCCCGTTAAAGTTCCATCAAAATTAGAGCTAATTTTCTTATAAGCTCCAAACATATATCCAATTTCTCTAGCACCAACCCCTATATCACCTGCTGGCACATCAGTGCTTGCACCTATGATTTTTGAAAGCTCGGCCATAAAAGCTTGACAAAAACGCATAATTTCTGCTTCGCTTTTACCTTTAGGGTCAAAATTTGCTCCTCCTTTAGCTCCCCCTATCATTAAACCTGTTAGAGAGTTTTTGAAAATTTGTTCAAAACCTAAAAATTTCAAAACATCTAAATCTACACTAGGATGAAATCTGATCCCACCTTTATAAGGTCCTAAACTAGAATTAAACTGTACTCTATAACCAAAATGCGTTTGAGCTTTACCCGCATCATTGATATATACAACTCTAAATATAGTCGTTTTTTCAGGCATAACAATACGCTCTAATATAGCATGATCTTGATAAGTTTTGTTAGATTCAAGTAAAGGTTCTAAAGAATTTAACACCTCAGTTGCTGCTTGAAAAAAGATAGGTTGTCTTGGGGAAGTTGCTTGAATTTTTTCTAAGGTTTCATTGATATATTGTTTAGCTATACTCATAAATTGTCCTTTTTATAGTATCTTGCTGTTTGCATTAGCTAAAAATTTTTTTAGCGCCTTTTGCTCCTTTGTTCCTATTTTGTAGTAAATTAGCTTTAAATATGCACTAATTTCTTTTTGAGAAAGATTTCTTGACTTAGAATAATCTAGCAAAATATATTGCGGAATGAAAATTTTACTTTTTGTGAAATTTTTCATCATTTTTTTATAAATAGAAAAATTTTTAATACAAGAAAATCGAGCAAAAACAAAAGGTAGTTTTGTCTTTTCATACCATAATTCGCATAAATCAATATAATCTTTTGGATTTTGCAAATAAAGTTTTAAAGCCTTATCACCGATGATAACCTCCCCTTTTTGCTTTAAAACTTTTGCAAGAGCATTAGAAGTTGCAGAGCTTGCATCTTCTTTGCTTTCAGATTGTTTTTTCACTAAAACGCTTTTTACCTTTTTGCTTGCGCAAATCCCCACATTTAAGGTTTTGTATTTTTTTCTACGACTTTCAACACTTGAGATAATCGCTGCATCAATGCGTCTAAAATACAAATGGCGATTTAGCTTACTAGGAACCCCTTTTTTGTATTCTGTAGTTTGCTTAACATAGCTAGGAAAAGCTGATTTTTTAAGATAGATATGTAAAGGGAGTAAATTAAGATAATCTATCTTACCAAAAATCATCTCGACCTTTCTATGATTAAGTAAAAATATCCTATTAAAAAATATCTTAAATATAAATTAATTTTATTAAAAACACTAGTAATATCAAATTTATATAATTTAAAAAGAAAAAAAGTAACATTTAAAACATATTTTTTAAATGATTTTTAAAAAATATGTTTTTATAACTCATATAAACAATAAAAAATAGATAAAATTAAGTTTTATAATAAAAAATTATTTTAAATAAAACTTAATTTATAAAAAATTATTTTAAACTATCAAAATATCTCTGATAATCAAAATTATTTATCAAAGCTACTCCATCTTCAACCGCAGCTTTTGCTACCGCAGCACTAACTACAGCTTTTACTCTGCTATCAAATGGTTTTGGTATCACATAATCTCTACCAAAACTAAGCTCTTCTACTCCATAAGCTTGTTTTACCTCATCAGTTACTTCAAGCTTAGCTAAATCAGCCAAAGCTTTTGCGGCTGCTATTTTCATATTTTCAGTAATTTTAGTTGCCTTTACATCTAAAGCTCCTCTAAAGATAAAAGGAAAACCTAAAACATTATTAATTTGATTTGGATAATCACTTCTACCTGTTCCAACTATAGCATCGTTCCTAACTCTTTTAACATCTTCTGGCATTACTTCAGGTATAGGATTAGCTAATGCAAAAATCACGGGATCTTTTGCCATACTTAAAATCATCTCATCATCTAAAATCTTAGGTGCACTCAAACCCAAAAATACATCAGCACCTTTTAAAGCTTCTCTTAAAGTGCTATCTTTGATATCGCTTACAAATTCTAGTTTGTATTTATTTAAATCATCTCTTTGAGTATTAATCACACCTTTACTATCTACTAAAACGATATTTTTAACCCCTAAATTTCTATACATTCTAGCACTTGCAATACCTGCTGCACCTGCACCACTTACCACTACTTTAATATCTTCAAATTTTTTACCACTAATTTCCATAGCATTCATTAATCCTGCTGTAGAAATGATCGCGGTTCCATGTTGGTCATCATGCATTACAGGAATTCCAAGATCTTGCAAAGCAGCTTCTATTTCAAAGCATTTTGGTGCTGAAATATCTTCTAAATTAATCCCTCCAAAAGTAGGCGCTATAGCTTTACAAAAAGTAACAATTTCATCTATACTATGAGCATTAATTTCTAAATCATAAGCATTAACATTAGCAAATTTTTTAAACAAACAAGCTTTTCCTTCCATAACTGGTTTGCTTGCACTCGCTCCTATATTGCCAAGTCCTAAAACTGCACTACCATCGCTTACTATAGCAACTAAATTAGCTTTATTAGTGTATTTATAAGCTAAAGTTTCATCTTTTGCTATCTCAATACAAGGTTCAGCAACCCCAGGAGAATACGCCAAAGATAAATCATGTGCACTATCCATAGGCTTTCTAGCAACAATATCTACTTTACCACCTAAGTGATATTCTAAAGCCTCTTCTTTTAAATTCATTATTTTTCCTTCATATAATTTAGTAAATTTTTTATCCTAAGTTTAGCCTTTTGCACTCCTAAAAATTCCAATACTTCAAATATACTAGGACTAACCGAGTTTCCTGTGAGTGCAATGCGTATAGCTTGAGCTAGATCTTTTAACTTAAGATTATTTTCTTCTAAGAATTGATTAGTTAATTCTTCAAATTCACAAGCATTTTTTTGCTCATTTAAAACCATAGCGTATTTTTCCAAATAAGTTAAATTTGTAACATTAAGAAATTTATCTACAGCCTTTTGATCATATTCTTTTGGGTCATTTAGTAACACTTTAGCCCCACTAATAATATCATGTAAGGTTTTAGCTCTCTCTCTTAACATATCTAGCAAAAAGCCTGCTTTTTCATACTGACTTAAATCAAATCCTAAATCTTTTAATTGTCTATTGATTTCTTCAAAAGGTAAAGTTTTAATATAATGAGCATTAAGCCATTCTAATTTTTTAAAATTATAACAAGAAGCACTTTTGTTAATATGATTTGGATCAAAAAGCTCTTGCATACTTTCTAAAGAAAAAATTTCATCATCGCCATGACTCCAACCAAGACGCACTAAGAAATTAAGCAGGGCTTGAGGTAAAATCCCCATATTTTTATATTCCATCACATCAGTTGCTCCATGACGCTTAGAAAGTTTCTTACCATCTTCACCATGTATCATAGCTACATGATAAAATTTAGGTATTTTAAAGCCTAATGCTTCATAAAGGACAATTTGTTTTGGAGTATTTGATAAATGATCATCTCCTCTTATAACATCACTCACACCCATTAGTGCATCATCAATTACAACGGTTAAATTATAAATTGGGCTACCATCGCTTCTTGCAATCACAAAATCATCTAAAATATCTTCAGCCTTAAAACTAACCTCGCCTTTAATGCCATCTATAAATTTAATCTCTCCACTTTGTGGTGCTTTTATACGCACCACAGGCTCAATACCACTTGGGGGAGTTCCTTTAAAATCTCTATATCTACCATCATATTTTGGACGCTCTTTAGCTGCTTCTTGCTTAGCTCTTAACTCATCAAGCTCTTCTTTGCTCATATAACAATAATAAGCCTTGCCCTCATCTAATAATTTTTGAATGTATTTTTTATAAATATCAAATCTTTGAGATTGATACTCAATCGTCCCATCATAATCAAGCCCACACCATTTAAATGCTTCTATAATAGCTTGCGTAGCTTCTTGTGAATTTCTTTTTAAATCCGTATCTTCAATACGCAATAAAAATTTACCCTTATTTTTTCTTGCATAAAGATAATTATATAAAGCTGTTCTAAGCCCTCCTATGTGCAAATATCCTGTTGGAGAAGGAGCAAAACGCGTTGTGATTTCTTGCATATTTTTACCTTTTTTAAATTTTTATTGTTATAATGCTATATTTACACTTAAATAAAGGTTTTATATGAGAAAATTTTTAATATCTTGTTGTTTTGCTGCAAATATTTTATATGCTCAAACCCTTGGTGGTGTAGCAATGGTAGTAGAAAATCAACCTATTACTCTTTATGATATAGAACAAACTATGAAAGAATTAAAAACTAATGACAAACAAAAAGCTATAGCATTTTTAGTAGATGATAAAGTTCAACAAAGCGAAGCTAAAAAGCTAGGAATTTATGTAAGCACTTTTGAACTTAATGAAAAATTAGCCCAAATAGCAAAAGGCAATAAAACTGACATTAATGGTTTGCAAGCAAAGATAGAAAAAGATGGTTTAAGTTTTGAAGTTTTTAAAAACAAAGTTAGAAAAGATCTTGAAAGAGAAAAACTTTATAGAAGCATAATGCAAAATGCAAAAATCAATATTGATGATGAAACACTAAAACATTTTTATGAAAGCAATCTTGATAAATTTAGCACTTTTTCAAATATAGACTTAGTTGTTTATAATTCTACTAATCCTGAACTTTTACAACAGCTTGCACAAAATCCTATGTATAAAAATTCTCAAATTAAATCAAAAGCCATTAGTTTAAACGCAGCTAGTTTAGATCCAAGATTACTTGCTTTGTTAAATAATACAAAAATAGGAGAATTTACTCCAGTGTTAAATGGCGAAAACGCTTATATAGTGTATTTTGTAAAAGAAAAATATGGTAAAAATCCTATCGAATTTGATTTAATCAAAGATCAAGTTAGCAATGTCTATACCCTAACTCAAAAAGAACAAGCCTTAAAAAATCATCTTGATAAAATAAGAGCAAATGCTCATATAGAAGAATTAAGATAGGTTAAAACCTATCTTCAATTAATGTCTTGAAAGATAATTTGTATCATAATTATTATTGATAAAATCTGCATTATCCATCATCGCTAAATGAAAATCCTTGGTTGTTTTTATCCCACCTACAATAAGCTCTTGCAAGGCTATTTTCATTTTAGCTATAGCTGTGTTTCTATCTTCTCCCCAAACGACTAATTTTCCAATCATAGAATCATAATAAGGAGGCACACTATAATCTTGATAACAATGGCTTTCCATTCTTACATTGCGTCCTGCAGGAGCTACATATTTTGTGATTTTACCTGGGCAAGGCAAGAAAGTTTTAGAATCTTCAGCAGTAATTCTACATTCTATAGAATGACCTTTAAGTTTAATTTCTTCTTGTTTTGGTAAAGGATACCCTTCTGCTACTTTAATCATAAGCTCGATAATATCTACCCCGCTTACCATCTCACTCACACAATGCTCAACCTGCAAACGCGTATTCATCTCGATAAAATAAAAATCTAAATTTTTATCCACTAAAAACTCAAAAGTTCCCGCACCCTCATAATCAATAGCCTTAGCAGCTTTAACTGCTGTTTCATGAAGTCTTGCTCTTGTTTTTTCATCTAGTAAAATTGCAGGAGATTCTTCTATAAGTTTTTGATGGCGTCTTTGCATAGAGCAATCTCTCTCACCCAAATGTATCACATTTCCAAAGCTATCTCCTATGATTTGCACTTCTATATGGCGCGGGTTTTGGATATATTTTTCCATATACATAGTTCCATCGCCAAAAGCACTCATCGCTTCACTTTCTGCTGACCAGTAAGCTTTTTCTAAATCTTTTTCATCTTCAACTACACGCATACCACGGCCGCCACCACCTGCTGCTGCCTTTAAAATCACAGGATAGCCTATTTCTTTAGCAAGTTTTTTTGCTGCTTCAACCCCATTTAAAGCCCCATCGCTTCCTGGGATTACAGGCACACCTGCTCTTTGCATTACTTGTTTTGCTTTACTTTTATCACTCATTAGTGCCATAGCAGCTACTGAAGGGCCTATGAATTTGATATTATGTTTTGCACAAATTTCAACAAAATTTTGATTTTCACTTAAAAATCCATATCCTGGAAAAATCGCATCCGCTTCACTAATTTCAGCTGCACTAATAATAGCTGGGATATTTAAATAGCTTTCTGAACTTCTAGCATTTCCTATGCAAATACTCGCATCAGCATATTTTAAATACAAAGCATCCTTATCTGCAGTAGAATACACACAAATTGCTTTTTTTCCCATTTCTTTTACAGTTCTTAAAGCTCTTAATGCAATTTCTCCACGATTTGCTATTAAAACTTTTTTAATTTCCATTTTATAATTTCTCCACCACAAATAAAGGCATACCAAATTCTACAGGCTGGCCATCTGCAACTAATACTTCTACTATCCTACAATCATATTCAGCTTCGATTTCATTCATAATTTTCATCGCTTCAATAATTGCTATAGTACTTCCTTTTTTGATAGTTTGTCCTGCTTTAGCAAAAGGTGCTGCACCTGGGCTTGGAGCTTGATAAAAAGTACCTACCATAGGGCTATTGATAGTCGGTTTATTAGAAGAGTTTGAGCTTGCTTTGGTTTCATTAACTACATTTACATTAATTGGCTGTGGAGCTGGAGCAACAGGAGTTGGAGCTGGTAATTCACAACACATATCTCTTTCAAGTTCTATTTCAAATCCATCTTGTTCTTTTATTTTAATCTTGCTTATATTTGCTTCTGCAAAAAGTTGCATTAGTTCTTTGATTTCTTCTTTTGTCATATATTCTCCTTAATTTATAAGACTTAATTTATAATTATATATAAAAATACTAAAAATAACTTCAATTATTTATTTTTTACTTTTATTTTAAGATATAATTTAAAAATTCACTTTAATTATAAAGGACAAAAATGGGCTTAAAAGCAGATAATTGGATCAAAAAAATGGCATTAGAGCACAATATGATAGAGCCATTTTGTGAAGCAAATATAGGTAAAGGTATAGTTAGTTATGGGCTTTCAAGCTATGGATATGATATAAGAGTTGGAAGAGAATTTAAGATTTTCACTAATGTAAATTCCACCGTTGTAGATCCTAAAAATTTTGTAGAAGAAAATGTAGTAGATTTTGTAGGCGATGTATGTATAGTACCTGCAAATTCTTTCGCGCTTGCAAGAACGGTTGAGTATTTTAAAATGCCAAATGATGTTTTGGCTATTTGTCTTGGCAAAAGTACTTACGCAAGATGTGGCATTATAGTAAATGTAACTCCTTTTGAGCCAGGTTTTGAAGGACATATCACTATAGAAATTTCAAACACAACCCCACTACCTGCTAAAATTTATGCTAATGAGGGTATAGCTCAAGTTTTATTTTTACAAGGAGATGAGCCTTGTGATGTAACATATGCTGATAAAAAGGGTAAATACCAAGCTCAAACAGGTATAACTTTACCAAGAATTTTAAAATAATTTTATTTTCAACCGATATAAAAACTTAGTCAAGTAATAGGAAAATATATATGTTTAATGGAAAAAGCATTTTAATCACCGGTGGCACAGGAAGTTTTGGAAAAACTTATACTAAAACTTTACTTCAAAAATACAAACCTAAAAAAATCATTATCTATTCACGCGATGAACTCAAGCAATTTGAAATGGCAAGAGAATTTAATGATGATTGTATGCGTTATTTTATAGGCGATGTAAGAGATAAAGAAAGATTGAGCATAGCAATGAAGGATGTTGATTTTGTCATTCATGCAGCTGCTATGAAACATGTGCCAATTGCAGAATATAATCCAATGGAATGTATAAAAACTAATATCCATGGAGCACAAAATGTAATCGATGCGTGTTTGGAAAATAATGTAGAAAAATGTATCGCTCTTTCAACCGATAAAGCATGCAATCCTATTAATTTATATGGAGCTACAAAGCTTGCAAGTGATAAGCTTTTTGTAGCAGCAAACAACATCGCAGGAAATTCTCATACTAAATTTAGCGTTACAAGATATGGTAATGTAGTGGGCTCAAGAGGATCTGTCATACCATTTTTTAAAAAACTAATCAATGAAGGCGCTAAAGAACTTCCTATCACAGATGAGAGAATGACAAGATTTTGGATATCCTTAGAAGATGGAGTTAATTTCGTGCTGAATAATTTTGCCTATATGCATGGAGGGGAAATTTTCGTACCAAAAATTCCTTCTATGAAAATCGTTGATTTAGCTAAAACTATGGCTCCTAATTTAGCTCATAAAATCATAGGTATAAGAGCAGGTGAAAAACTACATGAAATTATGATTTCAAGTGATGATAGTCATTTAACTTATGAATTTGAAAATTATTATGCCATTAGCCCAAGTATTCAATTTAATAACACTAATGTTGATTTTAGTATAAATGCAAAAGGACAAAAGGGTAAAAAAGTTTCTAATGGCTTTTCTTATAGCTCTGATAATAATCCATCATGGATTAGCCAAGAAGAACTTTTAAATATAATAAATCATACAGAGCTTGAAAAATGATAACTTATTCTCATCAAAATATTGACGAACAAGACATACAAGTAGTTTGTGAGGCTTTAAAAGATGATTTTTTAACCGGTGGAAAAAAGGTTGAAGAATTTGAACAAGCCCTTTGTGAATATGCGGGTGTAAAATATGCTTGCGTGCTAAATTCAGCTACTTCTGCTTTACACCTTGCATATTTATCTTTAAATGTAAAAGATAAAATTGTCTTAACAACCCCCATTACCTTTGCTGCAACTGCAAATGCAGCTTTAATGGCAGGTGCTAGGGTTGAGTTTATAGATGTAAAAAGCGATGGAAATATTGATGAGAAAAAACTTGCTTTAAGATTAAGCCAAGATAGCTCTAATATAGGAGCGATTTGCGTGGTTGATTTTGCGGGAAATAGTGTAGAAATGGATGAAATTTTAGCCTTAGCTAAACAACACAACATCCCACTAATTGATGATGCAAGTCATGCCCTAGGTGCTATTTATAAAGATCAAAAAGTAGGTTCTATGGGAGATTTGAGCATATTTTCTTTTCATCCGGTTAAACCTATTACAACCTTTGAGGGTGGTGCGGTTGTTAGCAATGATGAGGAATTAATCTCAAAAATCAAGCTTTTAAGAAGTCATGGCATAGTCAAAAAAAGACTTTGGGATAGTGATATGATTGAACTAGGCTATAATTATCGTTTAAGTGATGTAGCTTGTGCTTTAGGTATAAATCAACTAAAAAAACTTGATAATATGCTAGAAAAAAGAGAAATCATCACAAGTTTTTACGATAAAGAATTTGAAAAAAATCCTTATTTTAGCACTATAAAAATCAAAGATTATAAAAAAAGCTCAAGACATTTATATCCTATTTTGCTTTTTCCTGAGTTTTATTGCCAAAAAGAGATTATTTTTGAAAAATTATTAAATTTGGGCATAGGTGTACAAGTACATTATAAGCCTGCTTATGAGTTTAGTTATTATAAAAACTTATATGGAAATTTATTCTTAGAAAATGCGGATAATTTTTATAAAGCTGAACTTAGCATACCTGCTCATCAAGAAATGAATTTAAAAGAAGTACAATTTATTAAAGATAGTTTATTTAAGATTTTAGAAGAAACTAAAAAGGCTTGTTGTGAGTAAAAGTATGTATGAGCTAGTTTGTGAGCTTTTTCCTATATGCAGAAGTATTACCGGGAAAGGCTTTAGACAAAGCTTAAAAATACTTGATGAGGCTATGGGGGAGGGTATATTAAAAATTCACTCTATAGCAAGCGGGAGTAAAGTATTTGATTGGGAAGTACCTGCTGAATGGGAAATAAACGATGCTTATATCATCACTCCAAATGGAGAAAAAATTTGTGATTTTAAGCAAAATAATCTTCATGTATTAAACTATAGCACAGGCATAGACACAGAGCTTAATCTAGCAAGCTTACAAGAACACCTTTACTCTATAGAAGAAATGCCTGGTGCCATACCTTATGTGACAAGCTATTATAAAAGGCGTTGGGGGTTTTGTATAAAACACAAAGATAGAGTTAAACTAAAAGAAGGAAAATATAAAGTTTTCATAGATGCAAAGCACCATGAAAATGGAGTTTTAAACTATGCTGATTTACTCATACCTAGCACGCAAGAAACAAAAGATGAAATTTTAATTTCCACTTACCTCTGTCATCCATCTATGGCAAATAACGAGTTAAGTGGTCCTGTGGTAGCTGCATTTTTAGCTAAATGGCTTTTAGAACTTAAAGAGAGAAAATACAATTATCGTTTTATTTTTACTCCTGAAACCATAGGGAGTATAGTTTATCTTAGTAAACATTTAAAGCACTTACAAAAACATACCAAAGCAGGTTTTGTACTCTCTTGTATAGGTGATGATAATGCTTACTCACTCATTCACACTCCAAGTGAAAATACCCTAGCAGATAAAGTAGCTTTACATACCTTAAAAGAAAAAAATAATTTTAAAGAATTTAGCTTTTTAGATAGAGGCGGCAACGAAAGACAGTTTTGCTCTCCTTTAGTAAATTTACCCGTAGTTTGTGTGTGTAGGACTAGATTTGGTGATTATAAAGAATACCACACTAGCAAAGATGATTTAAATTTCATCAGCAAAAAAGGATTGCAAGGTGGCTTAAAAGCTATGCAAGAAATCATTATGAATTTAGAAGTTAATGAAATTTATCAAATCACAACTTTTTGCGAACCAAATTTGGGTAAAAGAGGCTTATATCACACTTTAAATCAAGGAATTACTAAAAAACCAATCTCCGCTGATTTTTTAGCATATTGTGATGGTAAAAATGATGTTTTAGATATAGCTTCAAAGCTAAACATGCAAGCTTATGAATTAAAAGATTTAATAGAAAAATTAAAATTTCACGGATTGATAAAATGAAATATTTCTTAGAATACAATGATAAAAAATACTCT